>DASTYH010000230.1:0-9193 GCA_035765075.1 Gemmatimonadales bacterium | reverse complement strand
GACCGGATGCTGCTGATCGACGTCGGCACCGATGACGGGGTCCGGTCCTTCGCGCCGGTGCTCGCGCCCGAGGGCCTGATCGGGATGGTATCCACGAGCACCAGCCGCACCGCCACCGTGCTGACCTGGGCGCATCCCGAGTTCCGCGTGAGCGCCTATACCGCCGACGGCCGCGTGGCCGGCCTGGTCGCCCCGGCTTCGGGTGACGTCGGCAGTGCGGCCGCACTCGAGTTCCGCGCGGCGAGCTACCGCGACACGCTTGCGCCCGGCACGCTCGTGCTCTCCTCCGGGCTCGGCGGCGTCTACCCGAAGGGGATTCCGGTCGGGACGGTGGCCGGCGTGGCGCGGGAGCAGGAGGGGTGGGAGCGGGTCTACGCGCTCCGGCCGGCGGCGAACCCCGGGGCGGCCATTCATGTGATGGTGCTGACCGGAGAAGGCCAGGCGGCCGTCGAAGCCGCGTTCCCGGCGGAGTCGATCCTCGCCGCCCGGCGCGCCGATTCGCTCGCGCAGATAGCCGCCGCCGACTCGGCGCTCCGGCTCCGCATCGCCGACTCGGTGCGGGCGCTCTTCCGCGACTCGCTCGCCCGCACCGCGGGGCCGCCGCCGGTCCGCGCCGTCCCTCGGCCGGTGTCCCCCGCGCCCGCGCCGGCGGCCACGGATTCCCCGCCGGGGGCTTCGCCGTGAGCTTCGGACGCGGGAACCGGGTCGGCGTCATCCTCATGATGCTGGCGCTCGTGCTGCTCCAGTTCTACCTGCGGCCGCGGCTCTGGGACTCGCGGGTGGCCCCCGACTTCCTCCTGATCGCCCTTCTCGTGATCGCCATGGGAAGCCGGCCCGGCGCGGGCGCGGTGGCGGGGCTCCTGGTGGGCCTCATCGTCGACGCGCTCACGCCGGCACGGGTGGGGGCGGGCATGCTCGCGCACACGATCGTCGGCTACCTTGCATCGTGGGGCCGGGCGGTCTTCTTCGCCGAGAACATCCTGGTGCACGCGGGGATGTTCTTTGCCGGCGTGTGGGTCCGGAACCTGATCGTGGTGCTCGCGAGCGGCAGCAGCGGAGCGACCATCGTGCGGGAAATGCTCACGGTCGCGCCGCTCCAGGGTCTCACCACCGCGGTGGCCGGCATGCTGGTGCTGTATATCGTGCGCGAGTGGTTCGAGCTCAGGCTGGACGTGTGAGATGAACGGCTTCGATTCCTATCAGGTCCGGGAGCGCGCCGGCGCGGCGCGGTGGGTGCTCTCGCTCGCGTTCGCGATCCTGATCGGCGCGTTCTTCCGCACGCAGGTGCTCCAGCACGACAAGTACCAGCTCCGGGCGGAGACGAACCGGCTTCGCGCCATTCCGCTCGAGCCGCCCCGCGGCCCGATTCTCGATCGCAATGGCCGCGTCATCGCGGAGAACCTCCCCGGCTTCTCGGTCAAGCTCCTCGCCGCGTCGGCAGACTCGCTCCGCGCCGTACTGCTCCGTCTCGCGACCGTAGTCCCGCTCGATACCGGCGACATCGGAGGGATGGTGCGGCGGTGGCAGGCGGCGCGCTACCAGCCGGTGACGGTCTTCGGCGACGCGCCGTTCGACATCGTCTCCCGTCTCGAGGAACGGCGGCCGATGCTCCCCGGGCTCATCATCCAGTCGGAGCCGAAGCGGATGTATCCGCAGGGGACGGCCGTCGCGCACCTCGTCGGCTACGTCTCGGAAGTGACGGAGACCGATCTCGAGCGGAACCGCTTTCCCGGTGCATCGCTGGGCTCGATCGTGGGGAAGGCCGGCCTCGAGCGCCAGTACGACAGCGTCCTCCGCGGGCGCGCGGGGGTGCGCTACGCCGAGGTCAACGCGCGCGGCCGGCTGGTGCGCGAGGACGTCGGAACGGCCTCGCTGCCGCCGGTCGCCGGGCACGCCCTGCAGACGACGCTCGACATCGACCTCCAGCGCTTCATCGACAGCATGTGGCCCCCGGGGGTGCGCGGGGCGATGATCGCCATCACCCCGAAGGGGGAGATCCGCGCCCTCTACTCGGCCCCGAGCTACGATCCCAACCTGTTCGTCGGCGGGATCTCGACCGCGGACTGGCGCCGGCTCAATGACGACCCGGCGATCCCGCTCCTCAATCGCGCGATCTACGGGCGGTACCCGCCGGCGTCGCCGTTCAAGCTCGCGACCGCCGCCATGGCGCTCAAGCGGAACCTGATCACGCTGCGGACGAGGATGCCGGTCCCGTGCACCGGGGGCTATCGCCTCGGCAACCGCGTTTTCCGCTGCTGGAAGCCGGAAGGGCACGGGTCGCTCGATCTCGTCGGCGCGGTGGCGCAGAGCTGTGACGTCTACTTCTACCAGGTGGGCCAGCGGCTCGGGCTCGATGCCATCGTCGAGGAAGGGGTGGCGATGGGCTTTGCCGGCCGGAGCGGCATCGATCTTCCGAGCGAGCAGTCCTCGATCTACCCCACGAGCCTCGCCTATTTCGACAGTCTTTACGGCCCGCGCCGGTGGAGCGCCCCCGCCACGATCCTCAACTTCTCCATCGGGCAGGGGGAGAACACGCAGACGCTCATCAACATGGTGCAGTTCTACCAGGCGCTTTCGGGGAATGGCGTCGAGGTGCAACCCTACATCGTCCGGCCGACCGGCCGTGAGTCGCACTCGCTCGGTCTGTCGGACGAGCAGCTCCGGGTGCTCCGCCGCTCACTGATCGCCGTCCTCGAGCAGGGAACGGGCGCCCGCTCCCGCCGGGCGGGCCTCACGATCGCGGGAAAGACCGGTACCGCCCAGCAGTCGGCGGGGAAGGACCACGGCTGGTTCCTGGGCTTCGCGCCGGCGGAGGAGCCGGTGCTCGTCGTCGGCGCGATCATGGAGGAATCGGAGCACGGCTCGACGGTGGGCCCCTACGTGGCCGACGCGCTGGCCCGCTACATCCTCGGTCCCGATTCGACGCGACCGGCTCCCGTGCGCCGCGCCGCGGTCGAGGCAGTCCTCCCGCGCGACAGCGCCCCGCGGCCCGAGCCCGTCGATTCCAACGCGGCGGCTCCCGCCCCGGCCCCCGCGCTTCCCGAGCCACCGCAGTGAGACTGGCCGGATTCGACCGGCCCCTGGCATCGGTCGCCTTTGCGCTGATGCTCTACGGGCTCGTGGTCATGTACTCGGCGGGGCAGACCGATGTGGCCACGAGCGCCGCGGGCATCTGGCACCGCCAGTTCGTCTGGTTCGGCGTCGGGCTGGTGGTGGGGTTCATCGCCTTCAAGACGTCGTTCCGCCTCCTCGAGTGGGTTGCGCCGATCATCTACGGGATGGGCATCGTCCTGCTGATCGCCGTGCTCGTGGTGGGAACGGGGGCGGGGACGGCCGCGGGGACCAAGAGCTGGCTCGCCATCGGCGGGCACCGGATCGGGCAGCCCGCCGAGTTCGCAAAGCTGGCCACCGTGATCATGCTTGCGCGGTACCTCTCGTCACTCAAGGAGGCGCCGCGCTCGCTCCGCGATCTCTGGGTGCCGTGCGCCATCATCGGCCTCCCGTTCCTCCTGGTGATGCGCCAGCCGGATCTCGGCAGCGCCATCGTCTTCATCGGCATCTTCTTCGCGATGCTCTTCTGGGCCGGCGTGCGCCCGCGCATGCTCTTCATGATCGCGTCCCCCGGGATCAGCCTCCTCATGGCGTTCAGCAACTGGTCGTGGGGGATCTGGATCGTGCTGGTCGTGAGCCTCATGGTGCTCTGGCGCCCCTATGTCTGGGAGTCGGTGGCAGTGGTGGGGATGAATATCGTGACCGGCGTCGCCGCGCTCGTCCTCTGGAACAAGCTCGCGCTCTACCAGAAGAACCGGCTCCTCTCCTTCCTCGATCCCGAGGCGGATCCGCGCGGGGCGGGCTATCAGGCGCTGCAGTCGAAGACGGCCATCGGTTCGGGCGGGTGGTTCGGATCGGGGCTCACCGAAGGGCCCCAGAAGCGCCTCGCCTTCCTGCCGGAGCAGCACACCGACTTCGTGTTCTCAGTGGTGGGCGAGGAGCTGGGATTCATCGGCGTCCTGGTGGCGCTCGGGCTCTTCATCGCCCTGCTCTTCATCCTGATCCGGATCGCCCGGCGCGCCACCGATGCGTTCAGCAGTCTCGTCGTCTTCGGCATCGTGGGCCTCTGGTTCTCGCACATCTTCGAGAACGTGGGGATGACGATCAACATCATGCCGATCACCGGCATTCCGCTCCCCTTCTTCTCCTACGGGGGATCCTTCTTCCTGATCTGCTGCGTCTGCCTGGGTCTGGCGCTCCGGGTGGCATGGGACTCGAGGATCGCCGGCTATGCCGATATATGACAACGGTTTACGTAGCCGGGTCTGGCGTAGCGGTTCCGGAGGGATGACATTTCACCCTTTCGTGTCGGGCGCTGTCCGACCCTCCTCCCGGGCCACCTGATCCTATGGCTGTGATGGCATGGTTTAAGAAGGAACGAAAGCCGCGACCCTCCCAGCGCGCCCGGCTCGAGATTCCGCCGGATGCGTGGGAGAAGTGCGATCGGTGCGGACACGTGGACATCCGCGAGAAGTTCGAGCGGGCGCTCAACGTCTGTCCCGAGTGCGGCAAGCACCGGCGGTTCTCGGCGGAGGAATACATCGAGCTGCTGACCGACGCGGGAACCTGGCGGGAGCTCTGGCCCGGCCTCAGGTCGCTCGATCCGCTCGAGTTCGAGATGTACGCCGAACGGCTCGAGAAGGCGCGGAAGAACGCCGGTGACTCCGACGCGCTCTACGCCGGGCAGGCCCGGCTCGACGGACTCCCCTTCCATCTCGGCGTGATGAACTTCGCCTTCATGGGCGGCTCGATGGGCTCCGTCGTCGGCGAGAAAGTCGCGCGGCTCGCGCGCCGCTCGACCGAGCGGAAGATCCCCTTCGTCCTCATCTGCGCCTCGGGCGGCGCCCGCATGCAGGAAGGCGTTCTGTCGCTGATGCAGATGGCCAAGGCATCGGCGGCGATCGCGGGGATGTATCGCGAGGCGGTCCCCTTCATCACTATCCTCACCGACCCGACCACCGGGGGCGTCTCGGCGTCGTTCGCCATGCAGGGCGACGTGATCCTGGCGGAGCCGGGGGCGCTGATCGGCTTTGCGGGTCAGCGGGTGATCAAGCAGACGATCGGGCAGGACCTCCCCGAGGGCTTTCAGACGGCGGAGTTCCTCCTCGAGCACGGCCAGCTCGACGACGTGGTGCCGCGCGGCTCCCTGCGCGAGGTCACGGCCCGCCTGATGCGACACATGCAGCGGCAGGGGACCTACACGGAATACGCCGAAGCGTAGCTGACGCGAGCACACCGCCGACCGAGGGGAGCGAACACGGATGGGACGGGACGATGTGACGGTGCTGATTCGTTACCGGGCGCTGCCCGGCAAGGGCGACGTGGCCCGGCGGGAGCTGGATGCCCTCATCCGGGTGGTCGTGGCCGAGGAGCCCGCGTGCGGCGGCATCTGGATGCACCAGAACACCTCCGATCCGGAGCAGCTCCTGCTGGTCGAGCGCTGGAGCGACGAAGCGGCTTACACCGGGCCCCACATGCAGACCCCCCACATTCAGTCCTTCATCTCCCGCGCCCGGGACTTCATTGCGGCCCCGCCGGAAATCTCCTTCTGGCGGGGGGTGGGAGAGGCGGTGGGAGGCAGTCGGTAGCCAGGGAGCGGGCGGCGAACCGACGCCGTCGGCCGGCGATTCCGGCGCAGCGCCCGCCTACCGTCCACCGCCCACCACCGCACACATTGCCACTTTCCTACGCCGCCGCCCTCGAGTTCCTCTTTCCCCGGACCACCACCATCAAGTTCGGGCTCGAGACGACCGAGGCCCTCCTCGCGGAGCTCGGCAATCCCCACCTCGTCCCGGCCACGGTTCACATCGGCGGCACCAACGGCAAGGGAAGCGTCGCGACGCTCGTGGCGCGCGCCCTCGAAGCCGCCGGCCTGCGCGTCGGGCTCTACACCTCGCCGCACCTCGTGTCGTTCCGGGAACGGATGACCGTCAACGGGATCCCCGCCTCCGAGTCGGCGGTGGCCATGTGGACGGCGCGGCTCGAGTCGCTGATCCGTGCGCGGGACGCCACCTTCTTCGAAGCGACCACGGCCATCGCCTTTGCCGACTTCGCCGCCCGCGGTGCGGAGATCGTCGTGGCCGAGGTGGGCCTCGGCGGCCGGCTCGACAGCACCAACGTCGTGCGCCCGCTGGTGAGCGCCGTAACGAAGATCGCGCGGGACCACATGAAGTACCTGGGCGAAACGCTGGAGGAGATCGCCCGCGAGAAGGCCGGCATCGCGAAGCCGGGCGCGCCATTCCTCATCGGCGAGACCGACCCGGCGCTCGTCGAGATCCTTCGGCGGGAAGCGGAGGCATCGGTGGCGAATCGTGCGCCGGGCGTGCGCGCCGACATCCGGGTCGTTCCCCCGGCGGCAACCTGGGAGAGGCCGCTCGGACTCATGGGTCCGCATCAGCGGAGGAATGCGGCCGTGGCGGCGGCGGTGCTCAAGGCACTCCCCTCGCGCTGGCAGTCCGGCCCCGCCGCCATCGAGCGCGGCTTCGCGAACGCCCGGGTGCCGGGCCGCCTCGACCGCCGGGGGAGGTGGCTCTTCGACGTCGCGCACAATCCCGACGGGATGGACGCACTCGTCCGGGCTCTCGACGCGCTCCACCCGCCCGGGCCGGTGCACGCCCTGGTCTCCATCCTGGGCGACAAGGAGTGGCCGGAAATGCTCGTCCGGCTCGACCAGGCGGTGGACCGCGGCGTCCTCACCATTGCGCCGAGCACGGCCGGCCGGCGGTGGAACCTCGAATGGCTGAAGGATTGGCTGGACCGTCCCGACCGGCCGCCCGCGCGCGCGGCCTGGACGCTCGTTCCCGATTTCCACGAGGCGCTCCGCATCGTCCAGGAGGGCGCGGGTACCGTCCTCGTCACCGGGTCGTTCCACACCGTGGGCGACGTGCTCGCGACGCTCGGCCTGGCCGACGTGGTCGACACCGCCCAGACCCCTGATCGCCGTTTACCCGTCTCCTGACCGGGTTTAACTTCCCGGCCATGCAAGCCCAGTCCCTGCCGGGATTTCGCGACTTCTACCCCGATGATCTGGCACTGCGCTCCCACATCTTCCGGGTCTGGCGGGAGGTGGCGGCGCGGTACGGCTTCGAGGAGTACGACGGCCCGCCGCTCGAGCCGCTCGAGCTCTATACCGCGAAGAGCGGGGCGGAGATCGTGGGCCAGCTCTACAGTTTCGTGGACAAGGGGGGACGTGAAGTCTCGCTTCGTCCCGAGATGACACCCACCCTTGCCCGGATGGTCGCCGCCCGCGCCAACGGACTTCGCAAGCCGATCCGCTGGTTTTCCATACCCCAGCTCTTCCGCTACGAGCGGCAGCAGCGAGGTCGCCTGCGCGAGCATTTCCAGCTCAACTGCGACCTGATCGGCGAGCCGGGACCGCTGGCGGATGCGGAGATCATCGCGCTGGCGATCGACGTGATCCGCGAGCTCGGGCTCGGCGCCGAGGACGTGCGGGTCCGCCTCTCGGACCGGCGCGTCCTGAGCGCGATGCTCCGCGCCGGCGGCGTGCGCGACGACCAGCTCGAGCGTGCCTTCCAGGTGATCGACAAGGCGGAGCGCGCCCCGCGGGAGGAACTGGCCGCGCGTCTCGAGGACGCCGGCATCGCGAGCAGCGCCGCCGATCGCGTCTTCCGCACCGCCGCGCTCCGGGGCCGTGCCGCGCTCGAGGCGGAGCTCGCGACCGTGCCCGGCGGAACCGAGGCGGGCGAGCCGCTCTTCCGGACGATCGGGGCCCTCGAGGCCATGGGACTGGGCGCGTTCGTGGATGTCGATCTCACCATCGTGCGCGGCCTCGCGTACTATACCGGGACCGTGTTCGAGCTCTTCGATGCGGCGCGCTCACTCCGCGCCATCTGCGGCGGGGGTCGGTACGACTCGCTGCTCGGAAGTCTCGGCGGCGTGGACCTGCCGGCCCTGGGGTTCGGGATGGGGGACGTCGTCCTGGCGGAGCTGCTGCGAGAGAAGGGGCGCGTGCCGGCCGGCACGGCGCCCATCGACGTCTTCATCGCCGCCGTGAGCGCCGAGGACGAGGCGGAGGTGCTGGCGCTTGCGCACGAGCTCCGGGAGGCCGGATTCCGCTGCGAGTTTGCGCTCGGCGGGCAGGCGCTCGGCAAGCAGCTCAAGCTCGCCGATGCCCGCGGTGCGCGGCTCGCCGTCGTGGTCGGCCCCGAGGAGCGGGCGCGCGGTGACGTGGTGCTCAAGGATCTGCGGGGGAAGGATCAGCGCACGATGGCGAGGAGCGCCCTCGTGAAGGCGCTCGCGGCGGGTCTCGCCGCGCGATCGGTCTGACAGGAGCGGCAATGGCGGAGACGAAGGCCCTGACGACGCGGGCAGCCGATTTCAGCGCGTGGTACAACGAGATCATCGCGCGCGCGGAGCTCGCGGACTACAGCCCGGTTCGCGGCTGCATGGTGATCCGGCCGAACGGGTACGCCATCTGGGAGCAGATGCAGCAGGCGCTCGACCGGATGTTCAAGGATACCGGGCACCAGAACGCCTACTTCCCGCTCTTCATTCCGCAGAGCTTCCTCGCGCGGGAAGCGGAGCACGTCGAGGGCTTCGCGCCGGAAACCGCGGTCGTGACGCACGGCGGCGGGAAGGAGCTCGAGGAGCCGCTCGTGGTGCGCCCGACCTCCGAGACGATCATCTACTGGATGTACGCGAAGTGGATCCAGAGCTATCGGGATCTGCCGGTGCTCATCAACCAGTGGGCCAACGTCGTCCGCTGGGAGCTCCGGACCCGGCTCTTCCTCCGCACGACCGAGTTCCTCTGGCAGGAAGGTCATACCGCCCACGCGAGCGAGGCGGAGGCGGAAGCGGAGACCCGCCAGATGCTGGGGATCTACCGTCGGTTCGCCGAGGAGTGGATGGCCATGCCGGTCATCACCGGGCGGAAGACCGACAGCGAGAAGTTCGCCGGCGCCCTGCGCACCTACGCGATCGAGGCGCTCATGCAGGACAACAAGGCACTGCAGGCGGGGACGAGTCACAACCTGGGCCAGAACTTCGCCCGCGCCTTCGAGGTGACCTACCAGACCGCCGAAGGCACCATCGACCACGTCTGGAACACGTCCTGGGGGGTCTCGACCCGGCTCATTGGCGGGCTCATCATGACTCACAGCGACGATGCGGGGCTCGTCTGTCC
>DASTYH010000229.1:0-9169 GCA_035765075.1 Gemmatimonadales bacterium | reverse complement strand
AGTTCCGGATGCTCAATCGATCGAAGGGTCCCGCCGTCTGGTCTCCCAGGGCGCAATGCGACCGCGGCCTCTACCGTCGGGCTGTGCGGTCGATCCTGGAGCGGCAAGCGAGGCTCGAGTGCGTCCAGGGCACGGTCGCTGAGCTGCTCGTTCAGGCAGATACGTGCGGTGGTGTCGTAACAGTAGATGGAAGGCGTTATGACAGTGCCGCCACAGTAATCACCGCCGGCACCTTCCTCAGGGGCCGGATCCACCTCGGGACTTCCACCAGGATCGACGCCGGGCGTGCGGGCGAAGCTCCCTCCGTCGAGATGGCCGAAGCGCTGAGAGGCTTGGGTTTCGAGGTCCAGCGCTTCAAGACCGGCACCCCGCCCAGGATCGACGGCCGCACTGTCGACTTCGGTGCGCTACAGCGACAGGATGGTGACAAGACACCGTACTGGTTTTCGGTATACGAGTGGCCGGAGCACCCAGCCCAGCTTCCCTGCTGGCTCACCTGGTCGGGGCCCGAGCTGAAGGAGATCATCCAGCGCCACCTCTCCGAGTCGGCGCTCTACGGCGGGGAGATCAGTGGCCGAGGGCCGAGATATTGTCCGTCGGTAGAGGACAAGATCGTGAAGTTCCCCGACGCGGAACGACACCAGATCTTCCTCGAGCCGGAGGGCCTCGACACCTCGGAGATGTATGTCAACGGCCTCTCGACCTCGCTCCCCCCGGCAGTCCAGCTCGAGTTTCTCCGGACCGTACCGGGGCTCGGAGCGGTGCACATGACCCGCCCCGGCTATGCGATCGAGTACGACTATTTCCCGCCCCACCAGCTTCATCCCACGCTCGAGACGCGCCTCCTTCCGGGTCTCTTCCTGGCGGGGCAGGTGAACGGGACGACCGGGTACGAGGAGGCCGCAGGCCAGGGAGCGGTCGCGGGACTGAATGCAGCGGCCTCTGCGCTGGGCCGTGAACCGGCAGTCCTGGGGCGGGACCAGGCCTTCATGGGGGTGCTGGTCGACGACCTGGTGAGCCGGGGAGTGGACGAGCCGTACCGCCTCTTCACCTCCCGATCCGAGTACCGCCTCCTGCTCAGGCAGGACAATGCCCTTCGGCGCCTTCTCCCCATCGCACTCGAGTTCGGCTTGCTCGATGAGGACGAACGGAGGATCGCCGAGGGGAGACTGGAGCGAGAAGATCGAATCCTCGCTGTTTCACGTGAAACAGACGTTGAGGCGGGCGACTCCGAAGCAATCCTGCGGGACGCAGGGTTTGCTGCGGTGGAGGGGCGCATGAGTGTTGCCGAGCTCGCCAGGCGGCCCGGCGTTCCCCTGGGCCGGCTTCTCGAGGCGGCCGCCGTGCCTCACGATCCCGCAGAAGCCGAGTGGGCAGATATCGAGCTCAAGTACGCCGGCTATCTCCACCGGGAGCGAACGGCAGCGGAGCGCCTGCGCGGCATGGATGCGTTTACGCTGCCGGACCTCCCCTACGCAGAGCTCCGAAGCCTCTCCTTCGAGGCTCGACAGAAGCTCGCCCACACCCGCCCGGCGACACTGGGCCAGGCCGGGAGGATCCCGGGTGTATCGCCCAGCGACCTGCAGGGACTCGTCTTCGAGACGTTGAAGCGGAGGAAGGGGTAAGGGAAGGTGGAAGGATGGAAGGGGAAGGACCTCGCCGCGCGGAGGAACGTGTGCGGAACGTCTCCCATTCTCCCTCCTTTCCACCCTCCCCATACTTCCACCCTTCCCCCTGTTCCACGTGAAACATCTGTTCTATTTCCGCGTCCCATTCCCTATATTGGAAGGCGTGGTTTCTCGCACCCAGCTGCGCGCCGCAATCCTCGATTGTATTCGTAAGTCGCTGACTCATATTCAGTTAGGAAATCAATGGCTCGCATTATCGCCATCGCGAACCAGAAGGGGGGCGTGGGGAAGACCACCACGGCCGTCAACCTCGCCGCATCGCTTGCCATCGCCGAGCGGAGGACCCTGCTGGTCGATGCCGATCCCCAGGGAAACGCCACCAGCGGGATCGGGCTCGCCCGGGATGCCATCGGCCTGACCCTCTATGACGTCCTGATGGACCGGATCCCGCTGGACGACGCCGTCGTGGCGCATCCGATGCTGGCGCATCTGCACGTCCTTCCCGCCACGCAGGACCTGGTGGGCGCCGAGCTCGAGCTGGTGGACAAGGCGGATCGCGAGACCGCCTTGCGCGATGCGCTTCGCGAAGTTCACGATCGGTACGATTACGTCCTCGTGGATTGCCCGCCGTCGCTCGGCCTCATCACCCTCAACGTGCTCGCCGCGGCGCAGGGCGTCATCATTCCCATTCAGTGTGAGTACTACGCGCTCGAGGGCATTTCGCAGCTGCTCAACACCGTTCGCCTCGTCCAGCAGAACTTCAATCCTTCGCTCGCGATCGACGGCGTGCTGCTCACCATGTACGACTCCCGTCTCAATCTCTGCCGGCAGGTCGCCGAGGATGCCAAGGAGTATTTCGGCCAGCAGGTGTTCCGCACGCCGATCCCGCGCAACGTGCGACTCGCCGAGGCGCCGAGTTTCGGCAAGCCGATTCTGCTCTATGACGTGCAGTCGGTGGGTGCGAAGAGTTATCTCGCCGTAGGGCAGGAGCTGATCCGCCGCCTGGAGGAGGGGAGTGAAGCGCCGGCGCCGGCGGAGGCCGCGTCATGACGGGCGGACGCCGGCTCGGTCGCGGGCTCGAATCGCTGCTCGGTCCCATCTCGCGCGAGCAGGCCGAAGCGCAGGGAACGCTGCGTGAGTTGCCGATCGGACAGGTTCGCCCGAATCCCTTTCAGCCGCGCACGCACTTCGACGAGGAGGCACTCGCGGAGCTCGTCGCCTCCATCGAGGCGTCGGGCCTCCTGCAGCCGGTGGTCGTGCGCCCGCGCAACGGCGTGTACGAGCTGATCGCGGGTGAGCGCCGCTGGCGCGCGGCGCAGCAGCTCGGCTGGCAGCAGCTGCCCGCCGTGGTGAAGGAAGCGGACGACCAGACGCTGCTCACGCTCGCGCTGATCGAAAACCTGCAGCGGCATGACCTGTCGCCGATCGACGAAGCACAGGGATACCAGCGACTGATCGAGCAGTTCAAGGTGCCGCAGGGAGAAGTCGCGCGCATGGTGGGGCGGAATCGCTCCACGGTCGCCAATCTCCTGCGCCTCCTCAAGCTTCCCGACGCGGTGCGTGCGATGGTGCACGAGGGTCGGCTGAGCGAAGGGCACGGGCGTGCCCTCCTCGCCCTCGAGACCGCCGACGAGATGGTGGCGCTCGCGCGCGAAGCGGCGGAACGGGAGCTCAGCGTGCGCGACGTCGAGGCGCGGGTACGCGGAGAGCCGGGACCGGTCGCTCCGGCGGGGAGCGCCGAGGCGAAGTCCCCCGCGGTGAGGGAGAAGCGCACGCTCCAGGTGTCCGCGGACGTCCGCCGGGTGGAGGACGCCCTCCGCAAGCGACTCGGCACCGACGTGCGGGTGACCCAGAAGCGGAAGGGCCGCGGTCTCGTGACGATCAGCTACTACTCGAACGACGACCTCGCGCGACTCCTCGAGCTGATCCTCGGCCAGCCGTTCGACGGATGAGCGCGCCGCGCCGCGAGCGCTACGTGCACCTGATGGTGCATCATGATGGCGCGCCCGAATCCCGGACCTGGCGACTCCGCATCGGCGCCTACCGGGCGCTCATTGCGCTTGCCGCCGCGTCGGTCCTCGCGATCATCGTCACCCTCGTTCTCATCGGTCCCATCGCCCGCGCCGCGGCGCGCGTTCCCGGCCTGGAGCGGCATATCCGCAACCTCGAGGCGGAGAACGCCCGCATCGTCGATCTCGCGGCCGCGCTCGACAGCGTGCAGCTCGGCTATGAGCGCGTGCGCGGCATGATCGGCGGCGACATCGTCCCCGACATGGCGCAGGTGGCGGGCGGCGACCTTCCGGTTGCGCCGCCGGTCGCGGCGCGAGGACCTGCGGCGCCCGCCTACGGGTCCGGCCCGACGATTCCGTCGGAGTGGCCACTCGCCGATGCCGGGTTCATCACCCAGGGGCTGGTCGACCAGGGAGGACGGGACGAGCCGCACCCCGGCATCGACATTGCCGTGGCAATGCAGACGCCGGTCCGCGCCGCGGGCGGCGGAACGGTGGCCGCCACGGGCGAGGATGCCGAGTACGGCAAGTTCGTCCTGATGGAGCACCCCTCCGGGTACCAGACGATGTACGGGCACCTTTCCCGGGCGGTGGTCGCCAGGGGGGACCGGCTCGGACCGCGCGAGGTGCTCGGCCTCTCCGGAAACAGTGGCCGTTCCACGGCGCCGCACCTGCACTTCGAAATCCGCCGGGAAGGGCGCTCGCTCGACCCGCTCACGCTCGTCAAGGAGACTCGCTGATGGCCATCTTCTCGAACCCCACCCCCGAAGCCGAACCGGCCAAGCCGCCTTTCAACCGGCGGAAGGGGGATGGCATCCCGCTCTCGATCGTGGCGCGGGACATGACGGTCACTGGCGACATGGTGACGGAAGGTGTCGTGAAGGTGGAGGGCCGGGTGAACGGAACGATCCGGGCGGTCGCCCAGGTGATCGTCTCGCCCGGGGCGGTGATCGAGGGGGACCTGCACACCAAGGAGGCGGTGATCGCGGGGGAGGTGACGGGGACGATCCGGGCCTCCGAGCGGGTGGAGCTCCAGTCCACGGCGATGGTTCGCGGAGACATCCAGACGCCGCGGATCTCGGTGATCGAGGGCGGCAGAGTGAGCGGGGAAGTGAACATGAGCAGCGAGCCGGTCGCGGCCAAGGCGCCCCAGGTCGCAAGTTGATAAGTGCGTAAGTCTGTGGAAATGATAGCGTTGTGTTACTTTTGGTCGCCCCCAGAAATACTACACCCTCGGCGTGAGCCCCGATGATCTCATCAGTGATCGCCAGGTGCTTCCTCGCTGTCGCTTCACTGACTGTAGTTTCCTGCACTGATCGACCGCCCGCGGCCGCCCGGCCGCCGGGGGAAATGCGCGTCGCACTGATCACGCCCGGATCCATCGCCGACGCCGCCTGGAATTCCGGCGCCTACGCCGGTCTCCTCCGGATCCGGGACTCCCTCGGTGCCGCCGTGAGTCATGTCGAGGCACTGACGCCCGCCGCCCAGCAGGAAGCGCTTCGGACCTACGCGGCGGAAGGGTACGATCTCATCTTTGCCAATGGATTCGAATTTCAGGAGCCGGCGGAACGCGTCGCCGAGGAGCATCCCGGGCCCGTCTTCGTCGTCAACTCGGGGTCGCGAGCGGTCGGGAAGGTGATTCCCCTCGTCTTCCGGATCGAGGAGGCCACCTATCTGGCGGGCATGATGGCGGGAGGGCTCTCGCGGACAGGCACGATCGGGTTCATCGGTGGCGTGGAGCTGCCGCCCGTCCGCCGAGGACAGGAGGGATGGACGAACGGGGCGCGCGCCGTGAACCCGCGCATCGTTTCCCGGGTGACCTACCTCAACAACTGGGAGGACGCATCGGCCGGCCGGGAGGCGGCGCTCGCCCTCATTCGCCTCGGCGCCGACATGCTCCACCACAATGCCGACGCGGCGGCACTCGGGGCGTTCCAGGCGGTGAAGCAGAACCCATCGGCCCGGATCTTCGGCGCCAATGCCGACCAGGCCTCGCTGGCCCCGGAGCGCGTCGTAGGCTCCGCCGTGATCGACCTCCCGCACGCGTTCCTCCTGGTGGCCCGGGAGTTCCGCGACGGCCGTCTCGCGCCGGGGGTCAGGTCGTTCGGACTCGAGGGAGATGTTCTGCGCTATGTCCCGAACCCCGCACTCCAGACCGAAGTCCCTCCGGACCTGATCGCCCGGGTATCCGCGGCGGGGGATTCGATCGCCGCGGGCACGCTGAATCCACTTCCGCCGGCGGAAGGGGAAACGAGATGAAGGACGTCGCACTGTCGGAGCTCACCGGGTATCTCGACGCCTACCTCCGCGTCGGTGACGTGCCGGACGAGCCGAATGCGGTCAACGGACTCCAGGTCGAGAACGGGGGGACGATCACCCGGATCGTGGCGGCGGTGGACGCCTCCCTCGCCACCATCGAGGGGGCGACTGCCGGCGAAGGGCCCGCCTTGATCCTCGTGCACCATGGGCTCCTCTGGGACGGCAACGTCCCGGTGGCGGGGCGCCGCCGCCGTCGCCTCAGTGCCCTGCTGGCCGCCGACGCCGCCCTCTACTCCGCGCACATTCCGCTGGACGTCCATCCGGAGGTCGGCAACAACGTCGTCCTCGCGGAACGGCTCGGACTCATCGTGGACGGATGGTTCGGGTCGTATCGCGGGATTCCCCTCGGCGTGCATGGGCATGCTCCCGCCGCGCTGAGCCATCGTCCGGCGCTCCTCAGCGAGATCGAGCGTGCGCTCGGCGTGGATGCCGACGCGATCCATCTCCTTCCCGGCGGGCCCGATCGCCTGGCGCACATCGGCATCATCACCGGCGCGGGAGGGAGCATGATCGCGGCGGCGCGCGCGGCCGGTCTCGACACCCTGATCACGGGCGAAGGCCCCCACCACACCTACTTCGACGCGATGGAGTGGGGACTCAACGTCATCTACGCGGGCCACTACGCCACCGAGACGCTCGGCGTGCAGGCGCTCGCTTCCCACCTGGCAGACCGCTTCGACCTCCCCTGGGAGTTCCACGATCACCCCACAGGACTGTGACGGTCGTTCTCCAGCTCCGTGAGATTCACAAGCGGTTCGGGACGACAGTGGCGCTCGACGGTGCCGGACTCGCCCTGCACAAGGGAGAGCTGCACGCCCTGCTCGGAGAGAATGGAGCGGGGAAGTCCACGCTGATGCGGATCGCGTACGGCCTGGCGCACGCAGACAGCGGCGAGATGGCCGTGGACGGACGAAGCGCTTCCGTGCGCTCGGCCCGGGAGGCCCGCCGGCTCGGCATCGGGATGGTCCATCAGCACCCGACCTCCATTCCCTCCCTCACGGTCGCGGAGAACGTCGCGCTCGCCGCCGGCTGGCGAATCCGACCCCCGGAGCTCCGGGAGCGAGTCATCGACCTCTGCCGGAAGACGGGCCTTCCCCTCGAGCCGGATGTGTATGCCGGCCGGCTTCCGATTGCCCTCCGGCAGCGACTCGAAATCGTCAAGGCGCTCGCCGCGGATGCGCGGATTCTTCTCCTCGACGAACCGACCGCCGTGCTCGCCCCCTCCGAGAGCGAAGAGCTGCTGGCGATGCTCCGGCGCTACGTAGGTGCCGGCAACTCGGCCGTGCTCATCACCCACAAGCTCGGAGAGGCGCTTTCCGCTGCAGATAATGTGACAGTGTTGCGACATGGTAGCGTCACTCTAATCGACGCAGCGCCGAACACGACGCCGGAATCGCTGGCGAGGGCCATGATCGGGAGCGATGCCCCGTTCGCGGCGGGCCGGCCAAGGAGGAGCGTGGTCGCCAGCACGGGGACCGTGCATGTGCGCGCGGAAGCCCTGGACGTGGCGCGCGGCGGGCGATACGGCATTGCGCTCAGGGCCGCCGCGCTGACCCTCCGCGGAGGCGAGGTGGTGGGCGTGGCCGCGGTGGAGGGGAACGGCCAGCGGGAGCTCCTCCGGGCGATTGCCGGCCTGATCGAGCCCCTGCGCGGGACGCTGACGGTGAGTGGCCCCGTCGCCTTCGTTCCCGAAGACCGGACGACCGAGGGCCTCATCTCCACCCTGTCGCTCAGCGAGAACTTCGTGCTGGGACTGGGGGCCGCGGCACCAGGCGTACGGGGCCGGCGCATCGCGTGGCGCGAGGCGGACGCCGCGACCGCCGACGCGATTGCGAGGTTCCGGATCCGGGCGCCCGGTCCCGGGGCGCGGGCCGGAACCCTGAGCGGCGGGAACCAGCAGAAGCTGGTGCTCGCGCGTGCCCTGGCCGGAGACCCGCGGGTCATCGTGGCGGAGAACCCGGCCCGCGGGCTTGACGTGGCGGCGGCCGCCGAGGTCTTCCAGCGGCTCCGCAGCGCGGCGGCAGCGGGCGCTGCGGTGATCTTTCACTCGAGCGACCTCGATGAGGTGCTCGCCGAGAGTGACCGGATCATCGTCGTCAGCGGAGGGGCGGTCCGCGAAGTGCCGCATCCCTCTCGCGACACGATCGGCCGGATGATGGTGGGGCTCGAGTGACGGCCCTCGACCGGGCGCAGGGATGGGCCATTCCCGTCGCGATCCTCGTCGTCGCGCTCGGGATGCTCGGCCTGGGCCTGGCGGCGGCGGGATACGACGCGCTGTCCGCCCTGAGCGCGCTCTGGCGCGGCTCGTTCGGGAGCGCGGGGGTGATCGCCTCGGCCACGCTCGTGCGCGCGACGCCACTCATCATCATTGCGCTGGGCTTTGCGCTGGCGATGCGCGGCGGAATGCTCAACATCGGAGCGGAGGGCCAGTTCTACGCCGGCGCCATCGCCGCAACGTGGGTCGGACTGCACCTCTCCGGCTGGCCGCCGCTCCTGGCCATCGGGACGACGTGGCTGGCCGCGGGGGTGGCGGGGATGCTGTGGGTGGCGGTTCCAGTTCTCCTCCGCCTCCGCTACGGCGTGCTGGAGGTGATCAGCACGCTCCTGCTCAACTTCGTCGCCGAGGCGCTCGTCAGCCTCATGGTCCAGGGGCCGCTGCAGGAGCGGAGCGGCATCTACCCGCAGAGCGACCCGATCGCGACTTCCGCGCAGCTGCCGCTCATCGCCGGGACGCGCCTGCACCCCGGGCTCTTCCTCGGATTCGCGCTCGCGATCCTCCTCTGGTACTTCTTCTCGCGAACCCTTCCCGGCTTCCGCCTCATCGCAACCGGCGCCGGGCCGAAGGCCGCGGCGATCTCGGGACGCATCAACGTGGCGCGCATCGCCGCCCTCGCACTGCTCGTCTCCGGCGGGATGGCGGGCCTTGCGGGCGCCACGGAGGTCGGGGGCGTATCGCACGCCCTCTATCCCAATCTCTCGCCGGGCTACGGGTTCACGGCGATCGCCGTGGCGCTCCTCGCGCGGCTCCGTCCCCTCGGCATCGTAGCGACAGGAATTCTGTTCGGGGGGCTCGAAGCGGGCGCGGCCGCCATGCAGCGCGAGGCGGGCGTTCCGGCGGTGATCGTCTACGTCGTCGAGGCCGGCGTCATCCTCGGAATCCTGCTGGCGGATGCGGCCCGCGCCCGCCGGCGGGCGCTCGTCGGCGACGAGGCC
>DASTYH010000228.1:0-6162 GCA_035765075.1 Gemmatimonadales bacterium | reverse complement strand
GGGATGGCGAGCGCCCGGATCCGGGCGAGCGTCGCCGGATCGCTCACGCGCGTTCCCCCCGCGTCCACGTACGTGAACCCGCGGCCCGCGCGCCGGCGGCGTATGCCGGGCCGCTGGTCCGACACGTAGCGGAGGCCGGCGGCCTCGGCCGACTCGGCCGACCCGCCGGTGACCGGGCCGCCCTTCGCGGGCGCGAGCGCGGCCGGCGTGCGTCTCGAACCCGATCTCGCGCGTGCGCGCCCCCGCCGAAGCGTCTTCATACGATGCTCGCACGATAGGCGCCCGTGCCGGGTTCCGTCGTGAGGACGGTCACGCTTGTAGTGCGACTCCCCTCGCCGCTACCTTCGGGGGCCGCCGCCGGGCCTGCCGGCGCGACGTACTTCTTCCCGGAACTCCATCGCATGCTGCGCCAAGGGCTTCTCTGGCTCTCGCAACAGAACAGCGTCTTCTCCTTCGTGCGGTCCAACCCGCTCGCCCGCCGCTTTGCCCTGCGCTTCGTGGCCGGGGAGACGATCGAGGACGGCGTCCGGGTGATGCGCGAGCTGGCGCGCCGGGGGATCACCGGCTCGCTCGACCTCCTCGGCGAGAGCGTGACGCGGCCCGAGGAGGCCGTCGCCGCGCGCGACGAGTACCTCCGGATGCTCGACCAGCTCGCGGCATCCGGCGGCGTGGAGGTGAACGTGTCGGTGAAGCTCACGCAGATGGGCTTCGACATCGACGAATCGCTCTGTCGCGCCAACATGCGGGCCATCCTCGAGCGGGCCCGCCTTCACGGCGGCTTCGTGCGGCTCGACATGGAGAGCTCGGAGTACACGCAGCGCACGCTCGATTTCTTCCGGAGCGAGCTCTTCCCCACCTTCGGATCCCACTGCGGCGTGGTGATCCAGTCGGCGCTCCGGCGCTCGGAGGGAGACATCGACGATCTCATCGCGATGGGCGCGCGCGTGCGCCTCTGCAAGGGCGCGTACCTCGAGCCCCCCTCGGTGGCGTTCCCCGACAAGGCCGACGTGGACCGCAGCTACGTCCGGCTCATGGAGAAGCTCCTCTCGTCGGGGAACTATCCCGGCATCGCCACGCACGACGAGGCCATCATCGCGCACGCGCGGAAGTACGTCCAGCGGCACGGGATCGAGAGCAGCCGCTTCGAGTTCCAGATGCTCTTCGGCGTGCGGCGCGACCTGCAGGAGGCGCTGCGCCGCCAGGGGCACGGCATGCGGGTCTATGTCCCCGCGGGCACCCAGTGGTATCCATACCTCATGCGCCGGCTGGCGGAGCGGCCGGCGAACATCGCGTTCATCATGGGCAACGTCATGAAGGAGATGGTGAGGCGCCAGTGAGCGAGGTGACGCTGGGCGGGTACATGGACAAGCACGACCGCGCAGCGGCGTTCGGCGGGAGCGATGGGGCGGCGTACTCGGTGGCGATCTACGTGGAGGAGGAGCCCGACGACCGCGGCCGCTATGCGGCGGCGCTCCTCTTCGTGCGCTGGTCGGCGGGCGGTGAGCGGCCGGTCGGCCACGTCGAGAGCCCGCCGCTCGCCTGGGGTCATTCGCGGGAGGAGGCGGAGTCCCGGATCAGGACGCTCTCCCTCTACGACGTGAAGGCGGCGCTCGACGACGCGATCGCAGCGTCCCCCGGGGCCTGGTGACCGGCGCGCTCCGCGGGGTCGTCCTCGAGCGGGACGGATCGGTCTACCGCGTCGCCACCGGGGAGGGCGAGGTGCGGGCGGTGCTCCGCGGCCGGACCAAGCGGGGCACGCCGAAGGTCGTGGTGGGGGACCACGTCACGCTGGAAGCCGATGCCGGCGGCGAGCTGTACGGGATCGCCGAGGTGGCGGAGCGCCGGACCCTGCGCGAGCGGCGGGTGCCGGAGGGCCGCGGGACGCGCCCCGTCGCCGCGAACATCGACGAGGTCTTCGTCGTCACCTCGGCCGCGGATCCCGCCCCCATCCCCCAGCTCCTCGACCGGCTGCTCGTCGTGGCCGAAGCGAACGGGATTCCCGCCGCCATCGTGATCAACAAGAGTGACATCGCCGACCCGGAACCGCTCGCGGCGCGCTTTCGCCGGGCGGGCTACCCGGTCCACATCACCTGCGCGAGAACGGGCGCCGGAATCGCGGAGTTCGCCGACGCGCTGCGCGGACACATTGCCGTGGTGACGGGCCCTTCCGGCGCCGGCAAGTCGAGCCTCCTCAACGCCATCCAGCCGGGCCTCACGCTCCGCGTCGGGGCGGTCAGCGAGAAGGTGGGGCGGGGCCGTCACACCACGGTCGGCGCGGTCATGATTCCGCTCGAGCGGGGCGGATTCCTGGTGGACACCCCGGGGTTCAGCGAGGTGGGACTCTGGGGGATCGAGCCGCGCGAGCTCGCCTCCTGCTTCCCCGAGATGCGGCCCCTGATCGGCGAGTGCCGCTATCCCGACTGCCGCCACGTGACCGAGCCGCGCTGCGCGATCCGCGCGGCGGTGGAGCGGGGCGAGATCGCGGCGGACCGCCTCGAGAGCTACCACGTCCTCCTCGCCGAGCTGGAGGGAGAGCCCAGGGAATGGGAGTGACGTCATGACGCTGCGCGAGAGCCAGGCACGGGTCGATGCGTGGATCAGCCAGTTCGAGGAGGGTTATTTCCATCCCCTCACCAACCTCGCCCGCCTGAGTGAGGAGGTCGGGGAGCTCGCCCGCGAGGTCAATCACCGCTTCGGCCAGAAGACCCGGAAACCCGAGGAGCCGGAAGGCGATCTCGCCATGGAAATGGCGGACATCCTCTTCGTCCTGATCTGCATGGCGAACCGCGAGGGGATCGACCTGCAGGCGGCGTTCGAGGGGATGATGGCGAAGGTGGAGCGGCGGGATGCGGAGCGGTGGACGCGAAAGCGGGGAACGGGGAACGGGGAGCCGGAAACGGGGAGCCGGGAGCGGTAAGCGGGCGGTCCCCGCTCCCCTTCAGCGTCCTTCGTTCAGCGCGCGGATGATCGCCCCGCAGAATGCCGGCAGGTCCGCCGGCGTGCGCGAGGAGATGAGGTTCCCGTCCACCACCACCGCGCTGTCTTCCCAGATCAGGCCCGCGTTCTCCAGGTCGTCCCGGATGGCGCCGACGCTCGTGCCCCTGCGGCCGCGGACGATGCGCGCGGAGATCGGCACCCAGCCGGCATGGCAGATGAAGGCGACCGGCTTGCCGGCCTCGAAGATCTCGCGGGTGAGCGCCAGCACCCGGGGCACGCGGCGCAGCTTGTCGGGCGCGAAGCCGCCGGGGATCACGAGCGCGTCGAACGCCGCCGCGCTCAGGTCGTCCACGTGCGCATCCACGATGCAGGGGTAGCCGTGCTTCCCGTGGTAGGTCGCTTCGCCGATGCCGGCCACGACCGTCCGCGCCCCCTCCTCCTCGAGGCGGATCTTCGGGTACCAGAGCTCCAGGTCCTCGTATTGCGGCCCGGCAAGAATGAGAATCGTGCGGCCGTCGAGTCGCGCCATCGCGCCGTCTTCCCGGGTTCGGGTCGATCCGCCCCTCTGTCCGGTATATTATAGCTCCATGCGCTCGCGCGACCGCATCCTCGCCAATCTGGAATCCATCTATCGCGAGTCGTACGACCGGGCCCGGACCGAGGGCTCGGCCGTGCGCATGGCGGATCTGGACAACGCCTACATGCGCGATCAGCTGATGCTGGAGATCCTCCTCGACATCCGCGATCTCTTCTCCGTCGCTCCCGCCGCGTCCGGGGGCAGCGCGCTCGAGAAACTCGAGGCGCTCCGCCGGCTGGCCCGACCCCGCTGAAAGGTGGCCTTCGAATGACGTTCCGCGTCGCCCTCCCTCTCGCCCTGCTCGCGGGATGCACCGCCATCGAGCGCGAGCCGGACATGCCGCCGCCGCCCGCCGCCGACCTCGTCGTGTTCGGGCGGGTGTGGACGGGGGACACGGCGGCGCCGTGGGCCGGCGGGGTGGCCATCAGCGGTGACACGATCGTCGCGGTCGGCGACAGCGCGGGAATCACGGCGTTCGTCGGACCGGACACGCGGATCCTCGACAACCGCAAGGCGATGGTCACGCCCGGATTCATGGACGGGCACACGCATTTTTCGAGCGGCGGCTTCCAGCTCGCGAGCGTGGACCTGAGGGACGCGAAGAATCCCCAGGAGTTCATCGCCCGGCTCAAGGCCTATGCCGCGACACGCCCCGCCGGCGAGTGGATCGTAGGGGGCGACTGGGACCACGAAGCGTGGGTGGGGGCGCCGCTCCCGCGGCGGGAGTGGATCGATTCGGTGACGCCCCGGAATCCCGTGTACGTGAGCCGGCTCGACGGCCACATGGGCCTCGCCAACTCGCTCGCCCTCCGCGAGGCGGGCATCAGCCGGACGACGCGCGACATCGAGGGGGGCACGATCGTGCGCGACCCGGCGGGCAATCCCACGGGTATCCTCAAGGACGAGGCGCAGAACCCGGTGTACGCGGCGATGCCGGCGCCGAGCGCTTCGCAGATGGATTCGGCGATCGCGCGCGCCACCGAATGGGCCGCCGCGAAGGGCGTCGTGGGCGTGTCGTCGGTCTCCGCGCCCTGGTCCGAGCTCGCGGCGCTCAAGCGCGCCCGGGCGGCGGGGACGCTCAAGACCCGGGTGTCGGTCTACGTCCCGCTCGGCGACTGGCGGCGGATGGCGGAGACGCTCAGGGTGAATGGCCCGGGCGACGACTGGATCCGCGCCGCCGGCGTGAAGGGGTACGTGGACGGGTCCCTCGGCTCGGGGACGGCGCTCTTCTTCGAGCCCTACGCGGACGATCCCTCCACCTTCGGGCTCATGGTCACCCCGGAGGACTCGCTCCGCCGCTGGATCGGCGCCGCCGATTCCGCCGGGCTCCAGGTGGCGGTGCATGCGATCGGCGAGCGCGCCAACGCGCTCCTCCTGGACATCTTCGACAGCGTGGCCACGGCGCACGGGGCGCGGGACCGGCGCTTCCGCATCGAGCACGCGCAGCACCTCCGGCCGGAGGACGTGGGGCGACTGACCCGCCTCGGTATCATCGCGTCGATGCAGCCCTATCACGCCGCGGACGACGGCCGCTGGGCGGGGAAGCGGCTCGGCCCGGAGCGGGTCCGGAACAGCTACGTCTTCCGCTCCCTCAGCGATTCCGGCGCGCGCATGGCCTTCGGCACCGCTCCCCGCCTCGCCTTCGGCTCCGACTGGACGGTGGCGCCCATCGACCCGGTGCTCGGCCTGGCGGCGGCGGTCACCCGGCGCACCACCGACGGCGCGAATCCCGGCGGCTGGATCCCCGAGCAGAAGGTCAGCCTCGACGAGGCGCTCCGGGCGTACACCGTGGGCAATGCCTGGGCGGTCTTCGCGGAAGAGGATCGCGGGGTCCTCAAGCCGGGCTACAAGGCCGACCTCGTCCTGCTCGATCGTGACCTCACCACGATCCGGCCCGACGACATCGGCAATGCGAAGATCCGGGCCACGATCGTCGGGGGCCGGGTCGTGTACGAGTCGGCGGCACCGTAGCGCCGGCCTTGCCGATCGATGGCCAGATCGGTTCCCCCCTCCCTCGGGAGGGGGTATCTTTTTACCGACCCTGATCGGCTCGACCGTTCCTCGTTCCCAGCGGGATCAATGGCTACACGCACCCCCGGCCGCGCAAAGGCCGCGGCTTCCGCCCGGCTCGAAAAGGCCGACCTGCTCGATCTCTACCGGATCATGCTGCTCTCGCGGCGGATCGACGACAAGGAGATCCAGCTCAAGCGGCAGAACCGCATCTTCTTCCAGATCTCCGGCGCCGGCCATGAGGCGATCCTCGCCGCCGCCTCCCGGGTCTTCAAGCCCGGCTACGACTGGTTCTACACCTATTATCGCGATCGGGCGCTCTGCCTCGGCCTCGGCATGACCGCCACCGAGCAGCTGCTGAGCGCGGTGGCGGCGGCGGACGACCCCAACTCGGGCGGCCGGCAGATGCCGTCGCACTGGGGTCACCGGGAGCTCAACATCGTGAGCGCCTCGAGCCCTACCGGCACCCAGTTCCTGCAGGCGGTGGGGTGCGCCGAGGCGTGGCTCCGGTACTCGCAGAACGACCGGATCCCCGAAGCGGAGCGGCCGATCCGGGGAGACGAGGTCGTCTTCTGCTCCACCGGCGACGGCACGACGAGCCAGGGGGAATTCTGGGAGGCGCTCAACACCGCCACCAA
>DASTYH010000227.1:0-4464 GCA_035765075.1 Gemmatimonadales bacterium | reverse complement strand
AAGTCCTCGACCGCCGCGCCCTCCTTCAGGAACTCGGGATTGGCGCACACCTTGAACGCCA
Organism: Gemmatimonadales bacterium; assembly: GCA_035765075.1. Classification (GTDB taxonomy): domain Bacteria; phylum Gemmatimonadota; class Gemmatimonadetes; order Gemmatimonadales; family GWC2-71-9; genus CAMLLJ01. The sequence continues at coordinate 4,403 of DASTYH010000227.1, read as the reverse complement.
CGTCCGTCGCCTCCGCGATGACCTCGCGCACCCGCCGCGCGGTGCCCACCGGCACGGTGGACTTGGTCACGACGATCGCGGGGTGGCGAAGGTTCCGGCCGATGTCCCGCGCCACCTCGAGCACGTGCGAAAGATCGGCCGAGCCGTCCTCCGCCGGCGGTGTGCCGACGTCGATTAAGACGACCGCCGCGTGCTCGAGCGCCGCGGCGAGGTCGGTGGTGAAGGTGAGCCGCCCGTCGATGCGATTGCGGTGCACCATCGGCGCGAGCCCCGGCTCGTGGATCGGGATCTCGTCCCGGAGGAGCCGCGCGATCTTGCCGGCATCGCGGTCCACGCAGACGACGTCGTTCCCCGTTTCGGCGAAGCACGCGCCCGCCACGAGTCCGACGTAGCCGGTGCCCACGACCGCCAGGTGCATGCTACCGCGCCCGGCGCAGCGCGTTGCGGGTATCTACCACCAGGCGGGCGTTGGCAGCCACCATGCGGAAGTCGATCGCACTGTGGTCGGTCACCACGAGAATGCAGTCGGCCGCCGCCACGCGCTCGGGCGTGAGCGGGACCGACTTGTAGCTGTGTCCGTCCTCGGTGAACCCGGCGACGTGCGGGTCGTGATAGCTCACGCGGGCGCCCTGCTGCTCGAGGAGGCGCAGGATGTCGAGGGCGGGGCTCTCGCGGAGGTCGTCGATGTCCTTCTTGTAGGCCACGCCGAGGACGAGGATGTCGGCGCCCCGCATCGCCTTGCCGTGGCGGTTGAGCGCCTCGATCGCCTGGCGGACCCAGAAGACCGGCATCTCCGAATTCACCTCGCCGGCGATGTCGATGAAGCGCGTCTTGTAGTTGAGCCCGCGCATCTTCCAGGCGAGATAATGCGGGTCGATCGGGATGCAGTGCCCGCCGAGACCCGGCCCGGGGGTGAAGCGCATGAAGCCGAACGGCTTGGTGGCGGCGGCGTCGATCACTTCCCACACGTCCACGCCGAGCTTCTCGCAGACGATCGCCATCTCGTTGACCAGGCCGATGTTCACGCTGCGGAAGGTGTTCTCCAGCAGCTTGACCAGCTCCGCCGCCTCGGTCGAGGAGACGGGCACGAGCGTGTCGATGGCCGGCGCGTAGAGCGCGGCGCAGACGCGGCTGCACGCCTCCGTGATGCCGCCGACCACTTTCGGCGTATTGCGCGTCTGGTAGACCTCGTTGCCCGGATCCACCCGCTCGGGACTGAACGCCAGGAAGAAGTCCTCCCCGACGGTGAGGCCGGTGCTCTCGAGGGCGGGCAGCATGATCTCCCGGGTGGTGCCCGGGTAGGTCGTGCTCTCGAGGATCACCGCCTGCCCCCGCCGGAGCGTGGCACGCACCGCATCGGTCGCGGCGACGATGTAGCTCACGTCCGGGTCCTTGTACTTCGAGAGCGGCGTGGGGACGCAGATGGAGATGGCGTCCGGCTCGGCGAGGCGCGCGGGATCGGTGGTGGCCTCGAACCGGCCCGCGTCGAGGATCTCCCGGAGCGCCGAATCGGGCACATCCTTGATGTGGGAGCGTCCCGCGTTGAGACCCTCGACCACCCGCTGCGAGATGTCGTACCCCAGCACGCGGTAGCCCGCGCGCGCCAGCTCGACCGCGAGCGGGAGGCCGACATAGCCCAGCCCGATGATCCCGAAGAGCACCTCGCGGCGCTCGGCCTTCCCGATCAGCTCCTGTGCAACGGTCATCGGCTCTCAGTACTCCAGTGGAAGCGCGACACGGCGGCCGTCCCGCGCGGACAGGTAGGTGGCGATGAGGATCTCGAGCGAGCGCAGGCCTTCCCGGCCGTCGGTCTCGGGAAGTGCCTCTCCGCGCAGGGACTGGATCACGTTGTCGTAGTACGCCGGATGCCCGAAGCCGTAGACCGACGTCGTCTCGTAGCTCGCCTGCTGGACCAGCTCGTCGTCGGGGTGCGGCTCGGCAAACTCCCAGTGGTCGATGCGGTTGACGGCCACACCGCCGACGCGCACCGTGCCGGTCTCCCCGAGGATGGTGATCGATCCCTCGAAATTCCGGGGCCAGGTGAGCATCGTGACGTTCATCGAGCCGAGCGCCCCGGTCCGCCAGCGGACGCTCACGACCCCCGTGTCCTCGACTTCGATCCGCCGGGCCAGCGTCGCGGTATAGGCTTGCACGCTCTCCACCGGGCCGATCAGCCAGTCGAGGAGGTCCACGTAGTGGCTGGCCTGGTTCATGAACGCGCCCCCGTCGAACTCCCAGGTCCCGCGCCACGGAGCGCTGTCGTAGTAGGACTGGGGGCGGCTCCAGAAGACGTTCACGTTCACCATGAAGATCCGGCCGAAGCGCCGCTCCTGCACCGCGCGCTTGACCAGCTGGAGCGTCGCGTTCCGCCGGTTCTGCTTGACCACGAAGAGCTGGACGCCGGCGGCGTCGCACGCCTCCACCATCTGCTTGCCGTGCTGCCAGCTCGTGGCCATCGGCTTCTCGGTCATGACGTGCCGCCCGGCGGCAGCCACGGCCATCGCCTGGCCGGGATGGAGTCCGCTCGGCGTGGCAAGGATCACGATGTCGGCGTCACATCCCGCCAGGAGCGCGTCGAGACTCGCGAAGCCGCGCGCGCCGGTCCGCGCCACCGCCGCTTCGAGCGCCGCGGGGTCCACGTCGCAGACCGCCACGAGCTCCGCGCGCTCGGCGTGGCGCGCCAGCGCGTCGAAGTGGTTGGCGGAGATCCGCCCGCAGCCGACCAGCGCAAAGCGGATCTTCCGGCCGGTGATGTACGGCTGCGTCACGAACATCGGCGAATGCCCTCCCGTGGGAGCGGTCACGAGTAGAAGCTCCGGATGGCGGCGACGACGGCGTCCTGCTGGGCGGGGGCGAGCTCCGGATACACCGGCAGCGAGACCACCTCGGCCATGGCGGCCTCGGTGACCGGGAGGCTCCCCCGGCGGTAGCCCAGGTGCGCGAAGCAGGGCTGCTGGTGAAGCCCGATCGGGTAGTAGATCGCGCAGCCGATCCCGTTCGCGCGGAGTGACTCCACGAGGGCGTCGCGCCGCTCGGCCCGGACCGTGTACTGGTGGAAGATGTGCTCGTTCTGCGGGTCCACGACGGGCGTCCGGATCGCCGTCACCGGGGCGAGGAGCTCGTCGTAGCGCTCCGCCACCGCCCGCCGCGCTGCGCTCCATCGGGCGAGGTGTCGCAGCTTCACGAGGAGCACCGCGGCCTGCACGGTGTCGAGCCGGCTGTTGAAGCCCACCTCCTCGTGATGGTACTGCTTGGCGCCCCCGTGGAGCCGGAGCTTCCGCAACCGGTCCGCCAGCGCCTTGTCGCGGGTGAGCATCATCCCGCCGTCGCCCCACCCGCCGAGATTCTTGCTGGGAAAGAAGGAGAGCGTTCCGACGGTGGCGAGCTCCCCGCACATCCGCCAGGCGCCGTCCACCTTTCGCCGGGCGCCGATCGCCTGCGCCCCGTCCTCGATCAGCATCAGGCCATGACGCTCCGCGATGGCCGCGAGCTCGTCCATGGCGGCCATCTGGCCGTAGAGGTCCACCGCGATGATGGCGCGGGTCCGGGGCGTAATGGCGGCCTCGACCGCCGCCGGATCGAGGTTGAAGGTCTCCGGCCGGATCTCGGCGAAGACGGGCGTGCCGCCCGCGTTGTGCACCGCGCCGGCGGTCGCGAAGAAGGTGAAGGCCGGGACGATGACCTCGTCGCCCCGCTCGAGTCCGAGCGCGCGGAGGGGGAGGAGGAGCGCGTCGGTCCCGCTGGCGCACGCAATGGCGTGCTCCACGTGCGAGAGCGCCGCGATGGCGGACTCCAGGGCCGGGACCTCCTCGCCCATGATGAACGTCTGGCGCTCCACGACCGCGAGCAGGGCCGGCATCACCTCGTCCCGGATCGTGCGGTGCTGGGCCACGAGATCGAGCAGGGGAACGGTCAGCGGCATCCATCCTCATCAGGAAAACGCGCCCGCGCATCGGCCGCCTCCGGCCGGGACTCCGGGCGCGTTCGAGGGCCGGACGCCCTCGGGCTCGAGTGTGCTAAAGCCTTGAAAATTACCGACCTCGGAAGGGCGGGTCAATCATCGTGAGCACGCCCGCCTCCTCCCGGTAACCCGCCCCGCAGGCGGTGCACGCCCCCGCCCCCTGGGTCACCTGGAGCCGCTCGCCGCACTGGCACATCCACCCCACTCGCCGGGCCGGCACCCCCACCATCAGCCCGAAGGCCGGGACATCGCTCGTCACCACCGCCCCCGCCCCGACGAAGGCGTACTCGCCGAGGGTGATGCCGCAGACGATCGTGGCATTCGCCCCGATCGAGACGCCCCGCCGCACGAGGGTCGGCCGGTATTCGGATTTCCGGGGGACGTGGCTCCGCGGATTGATCACGTTGGTGAACACGCAGCTCGGACCGCAGAAGACGTCGTC
>DASTYH010000226.1:0-3434 GCA_035765075.1 Gemmatimonadales bacterium | reverse complement strand
CGCGCCGAGGGCGCCGTGGCACGCCGGGACGGAGACTGAGATGCTCACGACCGAGCGGGCCGTTGCGCGCGCGGCGTGGTGGTTCCTGGCCCCCGCGCTCCTCCTGATCGGCATCTTCTTCTTCCTGCCGGTGGCGGCGTCGTTCCTGCTGAGCGTCACCGACTTCGACATCTACGCCGTGGGCGATCTCCGGAACGCGCGCTTCGTCGGGCTCCGCAACTATGCCGAGCTGCTGCGGAATCCGCTCTTCTGGACCGCGGTGAAGAACACGTTCTACTTCGCCCTCGTCGGCGGGCCACTCACCGTCGCCGTGTCCCTCGGCGCGGCACTTCTCGTCAACGCGAAGCTCGTGCGCTTCCGGACCTTCTTCCGGACCGTGTACTTCGTCCCCTTCGTCACGACGCTCGTGGCGGTCGCCATCGTCTGGCGCTACCTCTACAATCCCCAGTACGGGCTCTTCAACTACGCGCTCGGAACGGTTGGGATCGAGCCGATCAACTGGCTCGGCGATCCCCGCTGGGCCATGCCTGCCATCATCCTGCTCGCCGTGTGGAAGAACTTCGGCTACCACATGCTCATCTTCATCGCCGGCCTCCAGGCGATTCCGGAGGAGCTCTACGAGGCCGCGGAGCTCGACGGGGCGGGCGCGGTGCGGCGCTTCTGGCACGTCTCCCTCCCCATGCTCGCGCCGACCTTCTTCTTCGTCGGCGTCGTGACGATGATCGGGTACTTCCAGCTCTTCGCGGAACCGTACGTGATGACGATGGGGGGACCGCTCCGGAGCACCACGAGCCTCGTGCTCCTCATGTACGAGGAGGGCTTCCGCTGGTGGCGCATGGGCGTCGCCGCGGCGGTGGCGTTCGTCCTCTTCGTCCTCATCCTGGCGTGGACCGCGGTGCAGCTCCGGATGGAGCGGCGGATGCCGAGGGTGATGTGAGCCGCCGCGCGCCCCGCCGGGTGCTGCTGCACCTCGTCCTCATCGGAGGGGCGTTCCTGGCGCTCCTCCCGATGTTCTGGATGATCTCCGCCTCGCTGATGCCGGCCGGGCAGGCGACCACGTTTCCGCCGCGGCTCCTTCCCGCCGACCCGACGCTCGAGCATTACCGGACGGTTTTCGCCGGCCTCAACATGCGGCGCTACCTCGTCAACAGCGCCGTCATCGCCCTCACGGTCACGACCATTTCCCTCGTCGTCAACTCGATGGCGGGCTACGCCTTCGCCAAGCTGCGCTTTCCCGGACGCGATGGGGTATTCCGGGTGCTCGGTGCCGGCCTCGTGATCCCGGTCCAGGTGGCGATGCTGCCGCTCTTCCTGCTCATGAAGCAGCTCGGCCTCATCAACACCTGGTGGGGGGTCATCATCCCCTCGCTCGCGAGCATCTTCGGGATCTTCCTCATCCGGCAGTACGCCGTGAGCATTCCCGATGATCTCCTCGATGCCGCGCGCGTGGACGGGGCGGGAGAGCTCCGGATCTATCGCTCGGTCGTCCTGCCCGTCATCACGCCGATCCTCGCCACGCTGGCCATCTGGACGTTCCTCACGACGTGGAACGACTTCATGTGGCCACTCATCGTCCTGAGCGACGAGTCCCGCTACACCCTGCCGGTCGCGCTCGCCAATCTCTCCGGGGAGCACGTGCAGGATACCGAGCTCATGATGGCGGGGTCCGTGGTCACGGTGGTTCCGGTGCTGCTCGTCTTCCTCTTCCTCCAGCGCTATTACATCCAGGGCGTGATGGCGGGCAGCGTGAAGGGATGAGGCGCGCCCCGGGACCCCGCGCGCTCGCGCTCCTCGCGACGCTCATCTCGCTGGCGGGGCGGCTTCCCGCGCAGCAGGTGCTCGACGACTTCGAGCGGCCCGGCGCCTGGTCGGCGGTGCCGGGGGAGGGCGTCGAGCTCCGGATCGGGGGCGGTCCCGGCCGCGATGGCGCCGCCCTTCGGCTCGACTTCGACTTTCACGGGCGGGGCGGGTACGCCGTGGCCCACCGGGAGCTCGATCTTCCGCTCCCCGAGAACTACGAGATCTCGTTCTGGATTCGCGGTCCCGCGCCGTCCAACACCCTCGAGTTCAAGCTGATCGATTCCTCAGGCGCCAACGTGTGGTGGTCCGTGCGGCGGGACTTCGCGCCCGGCGCCCGCTGGACCCGGATCGTCATCCCGCGCCGGCACGTCACCTTTGCCTGGGGGCCGCTCGGAGGCGGGGAGCTCCGGCGCGCGGCGGCCATCGAGATTGCCATCACCGCGGGGACCGGCGGAAAGGGCACTGTCTGGCTCGATGATCTCACCATCAGCGAGCGCGAGCCCGTGAGGGCGTACACCGCAACGCCGCGCGCGAGCGCCGAGGGCTCGACGGCGGGATCCAGTGCGGCCTTTGCGGTGGATGGCGACCCGGAATCGGCGTGGCGCTTTGCCCACGGCAAGGAGACGCCGACGCTGACGGTGGATTTCGGACAGGTGCGCGTCTTTGGCGGCGTGACGCTGGATTGGGGGCGCGGAGCCGTTCCCTCCGGCGCCACGCTGTCGGTTTCCGCGGACGGCGCCGCCTGGGAGTCGCTCGCCCGCGTCCGGCTCGCCGGGCCGAAGGATTACGTGCGGCTCCCGGAAGCGGAATCGCGGTACCTGCGGCTCTCTTTCGAGGGACCGCGGGGAAGGGGCTACGCCCTCCGCGAGCTGACGGTCCAGCCCGCCGAGTGGTCGGGAAGTCGCACGCCGCTGCTCGGCGCGCTGGCGGCGGATGCTCCTCCCGGCCGCTACCCCCGGTATCTCCTCGGCCGGCAGAGTTACTGGACCGTCGTGGGCAGCCCGGACGACAGCTCCGAGGCGCTGCTCGGCGAGGACGGCGCTGTCGAGGTCGCGCCCGGCGGCCCGTCGCTCGAGCCGTTCGTCCTGAGCGGGGGGCGGCTGCTCGGGTGGCACGACGCGGAGATCGAGCAACGTCTCGCCGGCCAGGCGCTTCCGGTGCCATCGGTGCGGCTTCGCTGGGGGACAGTGGAGCTGGACATCACCGCGGCGGCTCCAACCGGGGGAGCGATCGGTCCCGTCGGCGTCCGGTATCGCGCAATCAACCAGGGCACGCATCGGATACGGGGCACGCTGTATCTCGCGCTCCGTCCCTTCCAGGTGAATCCCCCCTGGCAGTTCCTGGGCGTCCCCGGCGGACCCGCCGCGGTCGGGCGCATCGCGCTCCGGCGAGACTGGATCGAGGTGAACGGCGTTGCCCTGGTGCGGCTCGTCTCCCGGCCGGCACGCGCCGGTGTCGCTGCGTTTGCGAACGGTGACATCATCCATCACCTCGGGGAGGGCCGGCTTCCCGGCGCCACGACCGCGGAGGATGCCGACTCGCTCGCCTCCGCCGCCCTCGCCTATCCCTTCTCGCTCGGAGCCGGGGACAGCGCCGATGTCTTCGTTGTGCTCCCGCTTGGCGGCGGCGAGCGG
>DASTYH010000225.1:0-3671 GCA_035765075.1 Gemmatimonadales bacterium | reverse complement strand
CACGATGGGGCCCGGGGGCCTCGTGTACGATTCGCTGAACCAGGCGGCAGGGCGATTCTCGCTGGAGGCGGAAATCTTTCTCTTTCCGGGTTCGTCGGCGGGGGAATACGGGATCTTCCTCGGGCGGAGCGGAAGCGGATGGACGGCGTTCGTGGTCCGCCGGGACGGTTCGGCGGCGATCGTCCGGCACGACGGCGGTCGGGCCGTCATGCTCGCCCCATGGGCCGAACGCGACTCGGTGCCGAAGCTCGACCCGAACGGTCCGGTCAAGGTGGTGCTCCGGGTCGATGCGGAGCCCGACTCCGTCCGGTTCCACGTCAACGGAGGCCGGGTGGCTGCGGTCGGCCGCGCGGCGGCAATGGTGGAAGGAGGATTCGGGCTGCGGGCCGGGCCCGGCGTCAACCTCCACGTGAGCCGACTCGACCATACGCGGCGGCTCGCACCGCCGCGCGGCGGGTGACGCCCCACCGGATCATTGGAAGATTCCGAAGTTCCCGAGGAGCCACCAGAGAAGGAGGAAGATCAGCACCGTGCTGATGCAGCCGCCGCCCAGCTTCCTTGCCCCATACCCTGCCGCCAGCGCCCTCAGGAGTTTGCTCATCGATCGCTCCGGGTGAGTTCTACCGGCGCCGTGCACCGCACGCCGTCTGCCTCGATCGATACCACCGCCCGGTGACCCGGGCCGTGATCGCAGTCACGCGAAGGAGCCCAATGACGTCCCCGCAACCTGAAGTCTGGCTCCGCGGCGCAGTGCCGGGAGTGATTCCGCTGCTGCAGCCGGTGGCGCACGCGCTTCTCCAGACGGCGGAGGATCTTCCGCCGCTCCTGCTGAGCCTTTCGATCGAGCAGTTCCGGGCGCGGCCGGGAGGCTCGGCCTCGATCGGGTACCACGCCATCCACCTGGCGGGTAGCCTCGATCGCCTCTTCACCTACGCCCGGGGCGAGCCGCTGAGCGAAGCCCAGCGCGCGGCGCTCGCGGAAGAGCGGGGCGCCGAGGATGGCATGCCGCCCATCGCCACGGTCGTGGCGCGCCTCGAGGACACTCTGCGCGATGCGGTGGCGCAACTGCAGCGGACGTCCGCCGAAACGCTCCTCGGCGCGCGCGAGGTCGGCCGGGGGCGCCTTCCATCGACGGTGCTTGGCCTGCTGTTTCATGGAGCGGAGCATTCGACCCGCCACGCGGGACAGATCGCGACGCTCGCGCGGGTGGTGGGTGCGGTCTAGCTGCTGAAGCGGAACAGCATCACGTCGCCATCCTGTACGACGTATTCCTTCCCTTCGGCCCGGGAGAGTCCCTGCTCCCGGGCAGGCTTCCATCCGCCGACCCTGACGAAGTCGTCATACGCGACCGTCTCGGCGCGGATGAATCCCTTCTCGAAATCCGAATGAATGACGCCGGCGGCCTGCGGCGCGCGGTCCCCGCGATGGATGGTCCACGCGCGGACTTCCTTCTCGCCGGCGGTGAAATAGCTCTGCAGCCCGAGCAGGTGGTAGGCGGCGTGCGCCAGGCGGTCGAGCCCGGATTCGCTCACGCCGAGCGACTCGAGGAAGTCCTTCCGGTCCTCCGGAGCCAGCTCGGCCAGCTCGGCCTCGACCTTGGCGGAGAAGGTCACGACCTCCGCCTCCTCCGCGTCGGCGGCGATCGCCGCTTCGAGCCGCGCCACATGCGGGTTCCCGCCGTTCAGCTCGCCCTCGGCGACATTCGCCGCGTACAGCACCGGCTTTGCCGTGAGGAGGTTGAACGAGCGGAACGCGGCCCGCTCCTCCTCGGTGGGAACCACCGAGCGGGCGGGCCGCCCCGCCGCCAGGGCGGCCAGCACCTGCTCGAGAAGGCGGGCCTCGAGCCGGGCCTGCGGATCGCCGGACCTGGCCGTGCGGACGCTCCGATCGAGCCGCTTCTCCACGCTCGCGAGGTCGGCGAGCCCGAGCTCGATGTTGATGACCTCGCGGTCCCGCACCGGGTCCACGGGGCCCATGACGTGCTGGATGTCGTCGTCCTCGAAACAGCGGACGACGTGGACGATCGCATCCACCTCGCGGATGTTGGCAAGGAACTGGTTGCCGAGTCCCTCGCCCTGGCTGGCCCCCTTCACCAGTCCGGCGATGTCCACGAACTCGACCGTGGCGGGAAGGGTCCGCTCCGGATGGACGATCGCCGCCAGCACATCCAGGCGGGGATCGGGGACCTGGACCACGCCCGTGTTCGGCTCGATCGTGGCGAACGGATAGTTGGCCACGAGCGCGCCGGCCGACGTCAGCGCGTTGAAGAGCGTGCTCTTGCCGACATTCGGCAGCCCCACGATTCCCAGCCGGAGCATGAAGGACCTACGCGGCCATGCGCGCGAACCACGGCGCGAGGACGAGCGAGACGACGCTCATCAGCTTGATGAGGATGTTCATCGCCGGGCCGGAGGTGTCCTTGAAGGGATCGCCCACGGTATCGCCGACGACGGCCGCCTTGTGGGGCTCCGATCCCTTGCCGCCGTGGGCACCCCCCTCGATGTACTTCTTGGCATTGTCCCAGGCGCCGCCCGCATTCGCCATGAACAGCGCGAGAAGCACGCCCGAAAGGGTGGCGCCGCCCAGCAGGCCGCCCAGCGCCTTGATGCCGAGGAAATATCCGACGATGACCGGCGCGAGAACGGCGGTGACGCCGGGGAGGATCATCTCCCGGAGCGCCGCGCGGGTGGAGATGTCGACGCAGCGCGCGCTGTCCGGCTTGGCCGTCCCTTCCATGAGGCCGGGGATCTCCCGGAACTGGCGCCGTACTTCATCCACCATGCCGGCCGCGGCCCGGCCGACTGCCGTCATGGTCAGCGAGCCGATGACGAAGGGCAGGGTCCCGCCGATGAAGAGGCCGATCACGACCATCGGATCGACGAGGTCGAGCGCCAGGACCTGTCCGGGGGGCGTCACGGCAGTCGCGTACGCCGAGAAGAGTGCGAGCGCGGTGAGCGCGGCCGACCCGATGGCGAAGCCCTTGCCGATCGCCGCCGTGGTGTTGCCGAGGGCATCGAGTCCGTCGGTGATGCGGCGGACGTCGGGCCCGAGCCCGCTCATCTCGCTGATGCCGCCCGCGTTGTCGGCAATCGGCCCGTAGGCGTCGACCGACATCGTGACACCGACCGTCGCCAGCATGCCGACGGCCGCGATGGCGATCCCGTAGAGCCCGGCCTGACTGTACGAGACGAAGATGGCGCCGCAGATGAGGAGGAGCGGGAGGAGCGTGCTCATCATGCCGACCGAGAGGCCGGCGATGATGTTGGTGGCGGGCCCGGTCAGCGAGGCCTTCGCGATGTCGCGCACGGGCTTGGCGGAGGTGTAGTACTCGGTGACGACGCCGATGGCGATTCCGGCGATCGTCCCGGCGACGACGGCCCAGAACGGCCCCATCGCCGGCTTGCCCGCCATGTTCACGGGGAGCGCGGCCACCAGGACATAGGCGCCGGCGAGGAAGAGGCCTGCCGCGATGAACGTGGTGAGGCGGAGCGCGTTTGCCGGCGACCCCTTTTCGAGGAGCTTCATGGCGCCGATGCCGATGACCGACGCGAACAGGCCCAGGACGATCATGCCGATCGGAAGGGCTACCGCGTTGGCCCGGCCGGCGAGGTCGATGGCCGGGCTCGTCGCGGCGAGTGCCACCGTGGCGATTACGGCACCGACATAGCTCT
>DASTYH010000224.1:0-3325 GCA_035765075.1 Gemmatimonadales bacterium | reverse complement strand
TCGCACATCATGTACACCTCGAGGCCGTCCTGGCCCCTGGCGAGACCGTTCCGCTCCATTTCCGCCAGCGTCTGCCGCGCTTCGCCCAGCGTCCGACAGAAGGGGATCATCACCTTCACGTTGCCGAGCCCCATGCGCCGGACGCAGCGAACGGCGCGGCATTCGAGCTCGAATGCCTCCCGGTACCGCTCGTCGTAATAGCGTGAGGCGCCGCGGAAACCGAGCATCGGGTTCTCCTCCGCCGGCTCGAACGCCTCGCCCCCGAGGAGCCCCGCGTACTCGTTGCTCTTGAAGTCCGAGAAGCGGACGATCACCGGCCGGGGATGGAAGCCGGCGGCGATCTGGGCGATGCCGGAGGCGAGCCGCTCCACGAAGAAATCGGCGGGAGTGGGGTAGCCCCGCGCCCGGTTCAGGATGGCCTCGGTGATCTCCGGTGATCCTGCCCGATCGGGATGCAGCGCCGCCATCGGATGGATGCCGATCCACTCCGAGATCATGAACTCGATACGCACGAGCCCGGCACCCGCGCTCGGCAGCTGGCCCAGCATCAGGGCCCGGTCGGGATCGGCCAGGATGAGCATGAGGGGCACCGGCGGGGAAGGGAGCGCCGCCGGGTCGATCAGCTCGCGCTCGAATTCGATCTTCCCCTCGTACACCACCCCGCGTTCCCCCTCCGCGCAGGACACCGTCACCAGCGCACCGGCGGCGAGTCGTCCGGTGGCGTCCCCCGTCCCGACGACGCACGGAACCCCGAGCTCCCGGGCGATGATCGCCGCATGGCAGGTGCGGCTTCCCTCATCGGTGACCACGGCGGCGGCGCGCTTGAGCACCGGCTCCCAATCGGGATCGGTCATCCGCGCCACGAGGACGTCTCCGGTGGCGAACTCCGCCAGGTCCGGCGTGCCGTGGATGACCCGCACCGGGCCGGTGCCGACGCTGCGTCCCACGCTTCGCCCGGTGACCAGCACCGTGCCCGTTTGCCGCCGATGCCAGACCTCGAGCGCCTCGCCCTGCGCTCGCGCCGGCACCGTCATGGGCCGCGCCTGGAGCACGTACAGCCGCTCCGAGCGGCCGTCGAGCGCCCACTCGATGTCCATCGGCATCGCCCGGCCCGCCGCCCTGCCGTAGTGTTTCTCTATGAGTCGCGCCCAGCGCGCGAGCTGGAGGAGCTGGTCGTCGGAAAGGACTGCCTTGAACGATGCGTCGCGGGACACCGGCTCCTCGCGCGTGGCCCCGTCCCGGGTCCAGACCAGGCGCACCGGCTTCTCGTGGATATCGCGCCGGAGGATCGGGCGGTGGCCGAGATCGAGTGTCGCCTTGTGGACCCAGAATTCATCGGGGCGCACCCGGCCCTTCACGACGAGCTCCCCGAGGCCCCAGGCGCCGGAGATGAGGATCACATCCGGGGATCCGCTCTCCGGGTCCATCGTGAAGATCACGCCGGCGGCGCCGAGATCGCTGCGGACCATCTGCTGCACGCCGACGGACAGCGCAACCGCCTCGTGGGAGAATCCCCGCTCGGCGCGATAGACGATGGCGCGATCGGTAAAGAGCGAGGCGAAACAGCCGCGGATGGCCCGGTCGAGCGCTTCCTCGCCCCTGATCCCGAGGAACGTGTCCTGCTGCCCCGCGAATGACGCCTCGGGGAGATCCTCGGCGGTCGCGCTCGAGCGCACCGCGACCTCGAGGTCGCCGGCGCCCTGATCGAGTGCGCGGTACGCCGCGATGGCCTCCGCCCGGACGGCAGGGGGAAGGGGCGCGGAGGCGATTCGCTCCCGGAGTCGCGCGGCCACCGCCGCCAGCCGGGTGACATCGGTGAGATCTGCGCCGCCGAGCTCCTCCCGGATCGCGGAGTCGAGCCCCGCTTCGTGGAGGTGCAGCCGGTAGGCTTCGGCCGTGAGCGCGAACCCCACCGGCACCGCCACCCCCAGCGGGCCGAGCGTGCGGCGAAGCTCGCCGAGGGAGGCATTCTTGCCCCCCACTTCGGCGATGTCGTCGAGCCCGAGAAGGTCGAACGAGCGGACGTACCGCGACGAGGCGATCGTCGCCTCGGCCAGCGGAGACTGGGGCAGGGCGGGAATTCCGCCAACGGTGGGTGCGGGCATGGCGTTTCCTCCACGACGGCGACGAGCGGGTCCGTGCCTGGCGGGGCCGGATGCGCATTCTTCACCGCGGGTGATGAAATGCCCGTGAAGGGGGGGTGCAGATATCTTGTGGGCCTTGGCCGGCCGGGCGAACGCCTCGCATCCCTCGGGCGAGGGGCCTTAGATTGAGCCGGTCAGCTCACGGCCAGCGCCCGTAGCTCAGCTGGATAGAGCAACAGCCTTCTAAGCTGTGGGTCGGTGGTTCGAGTCCACCCGGGCGCGCTCCCTCATCCCGATGGCGACTATGCACGGTCCCTCCGATTCCGACGGCCCCTCCGAGAAGTCCCGCACCGTCGCGCTCGCGCTCGCCGTCACCATCGGTGTCTTCGGCGCACACCGGTTCTATGCCGGCAAGACGAACACTGCCCTGCTGATGCTCATTACGCTGGGAGGGCTCGGGCTCTGGTGGCTCTACGACGTCATTCTGATAGCGGCGGGGGGCTTCCGGGACGACGAGGGGCGGCTCATCAGCGACTGGGATCCCTCGAGCTCGAGCCTGTACAACCGGAACCAGGTCCCGGAAGTCGTGCTCGATGAGCTGGAGGCGCTTCGGTCGGAGGTGGCGGAGCTGGCGGAGCGCCTCGACTTCACCGAGCGCCTGCTCACGCGCCCGCAGAATCAGGACGTCGACCGCGGTTCCTGATCCGTCGGCGGTCCTGCCCGATCACGCAGTGCGCCGATCTCGGCAGCGGCCGCTTCGACGTCCTGCAGCTGCCGGACAAGAACCTTGCGGGTCTCGGGCGGCAGCGGCTTGCGGCATGCGGCCGTGTACTCCTGCAGTGCGAACTCCTCGCCCCGCGTCACCTCCGCCAGCACCGCCGCGTCGCCACGGCCAGCCAGCGCCGACTTGAGCCCGATCCACCCTCGATGCAGCGCCCCCGCGAGGTGTCCCGTCGTCTCCGGATCCCCGCCGAGGCGCTGGATCTCGGCGATGAGCTCGGCGCCAAGCCCGGCCCGCCGGTGCGCGTGGACGACGAGCTGTTTCCGCACGGCCGGATCCGCGATGCGCTCCGCCGCCTGGCGAAAACCCGCCTCCCCGTCGCGACAGGTCGCCGCGAGCTCGTGGAGGAGCGCCACGACGTCGAAGTCCTCGCGGTCGGCCATGGGCGTACTCAGCGCTCGGACGCCGGGGCGTGCTCCGCCCGGATGTTGATGAGCGATTCGGCGAGATGGGTGAGCTT
>DASTYH010000223.1:0-7354 GCA_035765075.1 Gemmatimonadales bacterium | reverse complement strand
GAGCGCACCTGTCCTCACCCCGAAACGAGGTACCCGATGACGAATCCCGAGCGCGACCGCGCACTCGAGGCGGAGCGCGCTGCCGCCGATGAAGTCGATCTGCGGAGTGCGGACCCGACGTGGCAGGCGGCGTGGGAGACGGAGGACAACTACTGGCACGAGAACTTCACGAGCCGGCCGTACACCATCGGCGCGGATTACTACGAGCGCTTCCGGCCGGCGTATCGCTACGGATTCGAATCCGCGCGGCGGGCGCCGGAGCGCTCGTGGGAGGAGCTCGAGGCGGAGCTCAGTGCCGGCTGGGACCGCTACGAGCACCGCATCGAGTCGTCGTCGACCTGGGAGGACATCAAGGACGCGGTCCGCGATGCCTGGGACCGCGCCCGCGGCCGCGCCTGAGCGACCCTACGGATCGAGCCCGGCGGGAACGCCGCCGGGAAACTGCTCGGCGATCGCTTCCTGCAGACGGCCGATCCGGTTCTCCGGGTTCGGGTGCGTGCTGAAGAATTCCGGCTGGCGTCCTCCCCCCGATTCGGCCAGGATCTCCATCACCCGCACCATCCCGCGCGGGTCGTAGCCCGCCTCGCTCATGAACCGCACGCCGAGGCGGTCGGACTCGAGCTCGTCCTCCCGCCCGAACTTCATGTTGATCAGCTGCCCGATCATCATGAGGACGGCGGCATTCCGCTGGCTCGAGGGGTTGTCGGGATCGTACGTGGCGAGGACCGCCGCGCCCGTCAGGCCCTGGGTGAGCTGCGCCTTGGCGATGTGCTCGGCGCCGTGCCGGCCCACGACGTGCGCGATCTCGTGGCCCAGGACCCCGGCCAGCTGGCCCTCGGTGTCGAGCTGGCGCATGAGCGCCTCGGTGATGAAGACCTGGCCCCCGGGGAGGGCAAAGGCGTTGACCGTGTTCTGGTCCGCCAGGAGGTGGCAGTCGTAGCGGTAATACTCGGTGGTCTCCTGGGCGGCGCTCCGCGAGACGAGCCGGGCGCAGACATCGGTCACCAGCTGCCGTGCTTCCGCGGACTCGCTGAGCCCGCCGAACTGCGCCGCCATCTCCGGCGCCGCCTGGAGCCCGAGCGCCACTTCCTGGTCCGGCGTGATGTCTCCGACCCGCTGCGTTTCCCCCGTCACAGGGTTCTCGCTCGACTTCCCGAAGTAGGCCACCAAGCTGATGATCGCGATGATCGCCGCGATCAGGAATCGGCCCCGGCTCATGTATCCTCCATCGCTCCGCTCGGTCAGGCGAGGCGGAAGCCTCCGACCGCACTGGTGAGTTTTTCCGCCGCATCCGCCAGGTGCCCCGCCGATGACGAGATCTCCTCGGTCGAGGCGTTGAGCTGCTCTGCGGCCGCGGCGATCTCCTCCGCCGCCGCCGCGTAGTCCTCCGTCCCCGCCGAGACCTCCCGCATCCGCCCCGCAATGCCCTCGATCAGTCCGCGCACCTCGTCGGCCGAGGCGGAGATGCCGCGCGTCCACTGGTCGTTCTCGTCCGCTTCGGCGGCCACGTTCATGAGGCCGTCGGCGGCGGCATGGGCGGCGTCCCGTGCCGCCATGCCGCCCTGCCCGAGCCGGAGGAGCCGTTCCCGCGCCGTCTGCACCCGGTCGAGAACCGCCTGGACCGTCGTGCTCGTCGAGGCGGCCGCCTGCGCCGCCTGGCTCGCGAGCTTGCGCACCTCCTCGGCCACGACGCTGAAGCCCTTCCCCTCCTCCCCCGCGCGCGCCGCCTCGATCGAGGCGTTGAGCGCCAGCATGTGCGTCTGCTTGGCGATCGCCCTGGTCTGCGTCACGAACTTCTCGATCTCGCCGGAGGCGGCGGCCAGCGCCTCCGCCTCCGCGGCCCCCCGCTCCACTTCCTCGGTGAGGCGCTCGAGCTCGGCGGTGCTCGCGTCGAGGCGCGCCTTGTGCGCCCGGGCCGCGCGGGCCAGCGCGGCATTCCGCTCCGCAGCCTGGACGGCGCCGGCCGCCAGGTCCTGCGAGATGGTGAGGATCCGACCGGCGTCGTCCGCCGCGGCGCGGACGATCTGCGCCTGCTGGTTCGCGCGCTCGGTGAGATCCCCCGTGGTGCTCGCCACCTCCTCGGTGGATGCCGTCATCTCCTCGGTCGACGCCGCGATCTCCTGCGCCATCGCCGCGGCGTCGGTCGACGCATTCTGGATGGCGCCGGTCAGGTCACGGAGCGCCCCGACCATGCTCGCCACGCTGGTGAGCAGCTGGCCGCCGCGCCGCCGGTCCCCGCCCTGGGCGAGGCCTTCGACGGTGAGATCGCCGCGGGCCACCCGGGCCGCCACCAGCTCGGCGGTGGCGAGCGGCTCGACGATCTCCCGGCGGAGCCACCAGACGACGCCCAGCTCGATCGCCGTGATCAGCACGAGGAAGGCGAGCGTCGCCGGGAGCACGATCTCGCGCACGCGCCCTGCATCGGGCTCGGCGCGCTGGACCGCGAACCAGAGGAGCGTCGCCACGATCGCGGTCAGCACGAGGACGGCGAGCGCGCCTGCCCGGTGCAGCGCTCGCGTCAGATTCAGATGGTCAGCGGCCATGATTCGCCGGTTGCGGGTCGTGGGGGGATTCGCGTCTAAGCTAGCCCGGCCCGCAACCTCTCCGCCACCTGATGCCAAGGTGGGCATCGGCGGCCCGGCGGGCGATGACGCCGGTCACACGGTCCGCGTGGCACCTCCCTCCCCATCCCGGTAGATTTCCGGGCCGCGAACCCGGCACGACCCTCGAGCGCAGCGACTGATGAGCGATACGCACACCCCGGTGGACCAGGCCTATCATCCCGAGATCGTCGAGCCGAAGTGGCAGCGGCGCTGGGCGGAGCGCGGCACCAACGCGCCCGACCTCGACGCGGCGGCGCGGCCGTTCTTCAATCTCATGATGTTTCCGTACCCCTCCGCGGAGGGGCTCCACGTCGGGAACATGTTCGCCTTCACCGGGAGCGACGTGTACGGCCGCTTCAAGCGGCTGCAGGGATACGATGTGTTCGAGCCGATCGGGTACGATGCGTTCGGCATCCACAGCGAGAACTTCGCGCTCAAGATGGGGACGCATCCCGCCCGGCTGATCCCGCGCAACATCGAGAACTTCCGGACCCAGCTCACGCGCATCGGCGGGATGTTCGACTGGCGGAACGAGCTCGCCACCACCGATCCCGCCTACTACCGGTGGACGCAGTGGCTCTTCCTGCAGCTCTTCAAGGCGGGGAAGGCCTACAAGAAGGCGGCGGCCGTCAACTGGTGCCCCAACGACAAGACCGTCCTCGCCAACGAGCAGGTGGTGGCGGGCCGGTGCGAGCGCTGCGACGCGGTCGTGGAGCAGCGGACCCTCGAGCAGTGGTTCTTCCGGATCAGCGATTACGCGGGCCGGCTCCTGGAGAACCTCGACGACACGTCGAAGATGGACTGGTCGGACACCACGACCACGGCACAGCGGAACTGGATCGGCCGCTCGGAGGGCGCGCAGGTCACCTTCCCGGTGGATGCGGCGCGCGCGATCGAGGTCTACACCACGCGGCCCGACACCATCTTCGGCGCGACGTTCATGGTGCTCGCGCCCGAGCATCCGCTCGTCGAGGCGCTGGCCACGCCCGCCCAGCGCGAGGCGGTCGAGGCGTATCGTCGCGCCACGGCGGCCAGGGACCTGGTCTCCCGGAAGATGGTGGAGAAGGAGAAGACGGGCGTCTTCACCGGCTCCTTTGCACGGAACCCGGCCACGGGGCGGCGGATCCCGATCTGGGTGGCCGACTACGTCCTCATGGGCTACGGCACCGGCGCGATCATGGCGGTGCCGGCACACGACGAGCGCGACCGGGAGTTCGCCGAGAAGTTCCAGCTGCCGATCGTGCCCGTGATCGATGCCGACGGCCGGCTTCAGTCGTCGGAGCGGTTCGACGGGATGCCGGCGGAGGAGGGGAAGACGGCGATCATCCGCTGGCTCGAATCGAGCGGGGCGGGGAAGGGGATGGTGCAGTACCGCCTGCACGACTGGTGCATCTCCCGGCAGCGGTACTGGGGCCCGCCGATCCCGATCGTCTACTGCGATGCCTGCGGGGTGGTGCCGGTTCCCGAGTCCGAGCTCCCCGTCCTCCTCCCGGAGATGGAGGACTTCCGGCCGGACGACACCGGCATCTCGCCGCTCGCGCGGAACGAGGCGTGGTATTACACCCCCTGCCCGTCGTGCGGGAAGCGGGCGCGGCGCGAGACCGACGTCTCGGACACGTTCCTCGACTCGGCGTGGTACTACCTGCGCTACACGAGCACCGACTTCGACGACCGCCCCTTCGACGCCGACCGGGTACGCCGCTGGTGCCCGGTGGCCACGTACATCGGCGGCAACGAGCACGCGGTGCTGCACCTGCTCTACGCGCGGTTCATCGCGATGGTGCTGCAGGAGCTCGGCCACGTGGACTTCGACGAGCCGTTCCGCGTCTTCCGCGCGCACGGGCTCATCGTCAAGGACGGGGCCAAGATGTCGAAGTCGCGGGGGAACGTCGTGATCCCCGACGAGTACATCGCGCGCTGGGGCGCGGACACCTTCCGCACCTACCTCATGTTCCTCGGCCCGTTCCAGGAGGGAGGCGACTTCCGGGACGAGGGGATCAGCGGCCCGCGGCGGTTCCTCGACAAGGTGTGGGCGCTGGTGGGTGACGCGACGCGCAACGTGATCGCCGATCTGCCGCGCCATGTCGAGGTGAAATGGCACGAGACGATGAAGCGGGCGCACGAGAAGATCGGCGAGCTGCAGTTCAATACCGCCATCTCGGCGTACATGGAGCTGGTCAACACGCTCCGCGATGCGGGCTCGGCCGACCGGCGGATCGTGGAGGACCTCGTCGTCATGATCGCGCCCTTCGCGCCGCACTTCGCCGAGGAGTGCTGGGAGCGGCTCGGTCACGGCGGGTCGGTGTTCGACGAGCGGTGGCCCGAGTGGGACGAGGCGCTGACGGTGGAGGAAAGCGTCGAGGTGGCCGTGCAGGTGGCGGGGAAGACCCGCTCCCGCGTGGTGGTGCGCCGGGACGCCGGGGAGGAAGCCACGGTGGCCGCCGCGCTCCTCGACGACACCACCCGCCGCTTCATCGGCGACAAGACGGTCCGGAAGGTGATCTACGTGCCGAACCGGCTCGTCAATCTGGTCGTTGGCTGACTTTATTTTGAAACCGCGGAGACGCGGAGGCGCGGAGAACTTCCGGAGAGCTCCGTGCGCCGAGACCGGCGTAGAGCCGGGGGAGGCTGTTCTTGAGCTCCGGTGGACTCCCTGGCTCCTCCGGCGGACGGTGCTCGGAGGTGAGACCACAAGAAGAAGCCATCGAGCTGCAACCGGCGGACTGAGCTGCACCGACCGCGGAGCCCTCCGGCAGTACTCCGCGCCTCCGCGCCTCCGCGGTTCAAATTCAGATCAGGGCGCGACGGCGAAGAACTGAATCCCTGTTTCGCGCTCCAGGGTGCCCCGCAGCGTGTACTCGTTCTCGAAGAGGATGAGCGGCGCTCCGCGGGAATCGTAGACCAGCCGCTTGCCGTAGCCCTCCCCCACCCGCGCGATCTCGTCGGCGTCACCCACCACCCAGCGCGCAATCGAGAACCCGAGCCGCTCGAGGCGCGCGGGGACGGCGTACTCGTGCTCCAGCCGGTGCAGCAGCACGTCGAACTGCAGCTGGCCCACGGCGCCCACGATCGGGCTGGGACCCACGATCGAGTCCTCGTAGAAGACCTGCGCCGCGCCCTCCTCCGAGAGCTGCCGGAGTCCGGTGTCGAGCTGCTTCCGCCGGAGGGGATCGGCGAGCCGCACCCGGGCAAAGAGCTCGGGGGAGAAGCGCGGGATGTGCGCGAACTCGAAGGTGGCGCCGTCGGTGAGGGTGTCGCCGATGCGGAGCGTGCCGCGATCGTGCAGGCCGATCACGTCTCCCGGCCACGCCTCCTCCACCGCCGTCCGCTCGCGCGCCAGGAACTGCTGCGGCGCGGTGAGGCGGAGCGGCTTTCCCGACCGCACGTGCAGCGCCGACATCCCCGCTTCGAACCGCCCGGAGACGATCCGCACGAAGGCGATCCGGTCCCGGTGCTTCGGGTCCATGTTCGCCTGGATCTTGAAGACGAATCCGGAGAAGCCCGTGCTGGACGGCCCGATGGGCCCCGCCGAGCTCTCGCGGGGGAGCGGTGCCGGCGCCAGCGGCAGGAACGACTGCAGGAACGGCTCGACCCCGAAATTGGTGAGCGCGCTGCCGAAGAAGACCGGCGAGAGCGTGCCGGCGAGGACAGCCGCCGGATCGAACTCCTCGCCCGCCATGTCCAGAAGCTCGAGCTCCTCCCGCAGCACGTCCGCCGAGGCGCCGAGGCGCTCCGCGATGACCGGGTCGTCGAGCGCTCCGGTGAGCTCGGCGGCGCGTTCGGCGCCGTGCGCGGCACCCCGCTCGAAGAGGTGCACGATCCCCGTGGCCCGCTCGAAGACGCCGAGAAAGGTGCCGTCCGCAAAGATCGGCCACGTCATCGGGTAGCAGCGGATCCCCAGGTCGCTCTCCACGTCACCGATGAGCTGGAGGGGCGGGGCGCCCACGCGGTCGCACTTGTTGACGAAGGTGAAGATCGGGGTCCGGCGCATGCGGCAGACATCGAACAGCTGCCGGGTGCGCTCCTCGACGCCGCGGCGGTTGTCGAGCAGCATGACGGCGCTGTCGGCCGCCACGAGGGTGCGGTAGGTGTCCTCGCTGAAGTCGCCGTGCCCCGGCGTGTCGAGGAGGTTCACCTTGTATCCCGCGTACTCGAACTGCATCACGCTCGACGTGACGGAGATCCCGCGTTCCTGCTCGAGCGCCATCCAGTCGCTGGTGGCGTGGCGCTGGGCGCGGCGCGCCTTGACGGCGCCCGCCAGGTGGATGGCACCCCCGTACAGCAGCAGCTTTTCGGTGAGGGTGGTCTTGCCCGCGTCCGGATGGCTGATGATCGCGAAGGTGCGGCGGCGCGCCGTTTCCGCGGCGAAGTCTCCCGCCGGGGCGGTGATGCTCTGGGTGTCGTGCATGGCGCGGGGAAGGTAACGGGAGCCGCGCCCTTACAGAATCCGCACGATCCACTCGCCGACGAAATAGCCGATCACCGCGACGCCCAGGCCCACCAGGAACATGTCGAGCCCGCTCTTGAAGATCCCCCGCCCGGTGAAGAAGCTCCGCGCCGCGCCCACCGCGAAGTGGGAGGCCATCGCCAGGGCGAAGGAGACCCAGATCGCCGCCCGGCCGGTGGAAAAGAGGAAGGGCGCAACCGGAATGATGGCGCCGAGCGCCGTGGCCGTACCGGTGATCCACGCCTCCCGCATCGGCGTCGAGGTCGCCTCGCCGATCTTGAGCTCCTCGCGCACCTTCTCCGCC
>DASTYH010000222.1:0-9146 GCA_035765075.1 Gemmatimonadales bacterium | reverse complement strand
TAGCGCCCGGCGAGGGTCATCAGCGTCCAGTAATCGCGCCCCATCGGCTCGGCGACGCGAAGAAGCGTTTCCCGCTCCGGCACCCGGGCTCCCCACTGCGCGCCCTGCGCGAGCGCCAGGAAGCCCGATGCCACGGTGTGGCCGAGGCCGCGGCTGCCGAAGTGCACGCCGACCCAGATCGCCCCGCCCTCGTCGGCAAGGACATCCACGTAGTGATTGCCGCCGCCGACGGTGCCGAGCTGCGTGCGCGCCTTGTCACGCAGCGGTGTGCGCACGTCGGCGGGAAGGGCATCCCACGCGGGATCGGCAAAGAGGGGATCGTCGATGGGCGCATCGTCGGCGCGATTGGTGCGCCCGATGCCGAAGGAAATGCTCGCCTCGATCTCGTCGGCGAGGGCAACGAGCCGGGATTCGAACCCCGCGGAAGCGAGCGTCACGTCCGTGCGGATCGCGGCATTGCCGCAGGCGATGTCGAAACCCACGCCGACCACCGAGACGTGCTCCCGGTACGCCGCCACGCCGCCGATCGGCATGACGTAGCCGACGTGGCCGTCCGCCATCAGCGCGACCCGATCAGCGCGGCGGGCCACCTCCTCGAGCTGGAGGAGGGTGCGTTCGTCGTGCTCGCCGAAGATCTGCACGGGGCACCACGTCAGCGCCGGGAGGGGCCGCCGCCGCGGGGCATCGTTCCCGGACGCGCGCAGCGGAACCCGACATTGGCGCTCGCAGCCGTGGCGGGGTGGCTGTCACGGTAGCGCACCCGGAGATTCACCGCGGCGGCTTCCCAGCTTCCGCCCCGGATGCCATACCGCTGCTGCCCATCGGAGCCGGCCGCCTCCCACGGATCCTGGACCCACTCCCACACGTTCCCGGCCATGTCGTAGAGCCCGTACCCGTTCGGCGGAAAGCGCCCCACCGGGGCGGTGCCGCCGATGCGCGCTCCCGACCAGTTGGCGCTGGAGGAATCGGGCATCGTGTCGCCCCAGGGGAACGCATCGCCCTTCACGCCGCCGCGCGCCGCGTACTCCCACTCCGCCTCCGTGGGGAGCCGCTTCCCGACGCTCTCGCAGTAGGCGCGGGCTGCGGCCCACGGGACGAACGTCACGGGATGGTCTCCCTTGCCGGAGGGATGGAGGGCCGAAGCCCAGTTCCGGAGATAATCCCCATTGTGGTACCGCGCCGGGATCCGGTCGGGGCGCCACTCGGGCCGGCGCTCGAGAAAGGCGGCGAATTCGGCGTTCGTCACCTCGAAGCGATCCATGAGGTATGACTCCAGCCTGACCCGGCGCTTCGGCGCCTCGGCGGCAAAGAGTCCGGTGCGGGTCGTGCCGAAGCGGGTGAGGAGGGCGGGGAGCTCCGACGAGTCGGTACCCATCTCGAACGTCGCGCCGCCGATGGCGACCATCGAGCCGGGGCGCGGCGGAAGCGCGGCCCCGGGTCGGCGGGGTGGGCCCATGCACGCCGAGAGAAGCGGGAGCGCGAGCGCGACGGCGGCGACCGCGCGACGGAGGACCGGGTGCGGCATGTGCGGGCGACTCAGAGGGGCCCGCGCCCGCTCGAGATGAGCTCGAAGAGCTTGAGGCCGACCATGACGGCAAGGGCGCCGATGACGACGACGAGCAGCACGAGGGCGAGCCCGATCCAGATGAAGAACCGCCGACTCGAGCGCCGGACGACGGCCGGTGCGGCCGCGTGCCGCTCGAGGAGGCGGAGGTTACGGTTGTTCGCCTTGAACGCGACATCGAACACATCGCCGAGGATCGGGACGGCGCCGATGAGCGCCTCGATGCCGACGTTGGCCATCATGCGCCCGAGCACCGGGGCGGGGGTGCCCAGCCGGGCCGCCTCGTAGATGAAATAGGCCGAGGCGATGGCGCCCGCGAAATCTCCGGCGCCGGGAATGAGGCCGATGATCGCGTCGAGGCCGAACCGGATGCCGGTTCCGGGAATCCGGAACTGGCTGTCGAGGAGGCGCGCGGCGGCCCGCATCCGGTCGAAGCGGACGTCCCCTACGGCCGCGTCGCCGGGCTTCGTGAGCGACCCCTTCGGAACCGTCATGCGCGCCTCCTATTCCTCCGGGAGCGGCGTGCCCCGGTCGAAGTCGTTCCGGACCATCCCGTAGAGCTCCAGGTCCTCGTGTACGCCCCACTTGAGCACGTGCTCACGGAGCGTCCCCTCGTGGCGCATGCCGAGCTTCTGCATGACACGCCCGGACGCCGGATTGCGTGTGAGGTGATGTGCGTATACACGGTGGAGTCCGAGAACCTCGAAGGCATAGCGCACCATTGCCGTCGCCGCCTCGGTGCAGTATCCCCGCCCCCAGTAGTCGAGGCCCACCCAGTATCCGAGCTCCGCCCGGCGATGCGCCTGCTCGATCCTGAGCCCGATGGAGCCGACGACGAGCCCGCCGGCACGCTCGGTCAACGCCAGGACCACCGACTCGCCGCGCTCAAATCCCTCTTCGTGCGTCCCGACCCAGACCTCGGCCACCGACCGGTCGTAGGGATGCGGAATCGAGAGGGTATTGGCCGCAATCTCCCGCGCGCTCGCGAGTGCCGTGATCGCATCCACGTCGCCGGAGGAGAAGGGGCGCAGGACGAGCCGCTCGGTGCGAAGCGTGGGGCGCATGCTCGACGATAGGGGGCCCGGGGCGCGCCGGGAAGCCCTCAGCGGCGGCGGAGGGCGGCGCGAGCCTCGCGCACCTGCCGGAGTCCGAGCAGGACGGCAACGAGCGAGGCGACGGTCCACACCGCGGCGAACGTCACCCGGGTCCGCGGCGCCGCCGCGGGGAGCCCTCCCAGGAAGTAGACGGCCACCGCGATCGCGTCGAGCACAAGAACCGACACGACGAGACGGAGGACCGCGCGACGCACCGGGGTATCAGTCGTCATGGTTCCAGGCATAGTCCACGATGAGGGGGAGGTGGTCGGACCCGACATCCTCGCCGACCGTGGCCCGTACGGCCGCGAGCTCCGGGGTGGAAAGTACGTGGTCGATCCGCGCGCGGAACCACCGGAGCACCCGGGTGCCGCCGTAGCCTCGTCCGGCCCGCGCGAAGGCGTCGTCGAAGTGGCTCCAGTAGCGGCGGAAGATGGCGCTCTCGACCGGCATGTTGAAATCGCCCGCCACCAGGGCCGGCGAGCCGGCGGCGGTCACCCAGTTGGCGGCGCGCCGGGCGGCGATCTCCCGGACCTCGATGTTCGAGGCCAGCAGCTCGGGGTCGGCGCGCTCGCGCACCATCTCGAGGCCGCGCCCGGGCGTATCGAGGTGCAGGTTCGTGAGGTGGAGCAATCGCCCGCCGATGGAGAGATCGTATCGCGCCACCGACCCCGACTGGCCGAGCTGCCCGATGCGCCAGACGGGAAGGGAATCGATCGCCTCGATCGGAAAGCGGGTGACGAGGCAGAGGCCATCCCGTGCATGGGTGGCGAGCGGCGTGAGGGTGGCGAGCTCGGTCGCGGCGAGCGGGCACTCCTGGAGCACCACGATGTCGGCGCGCCACGACGACATCGCGGTCCCGATCGCCTCCGCGCTCCCGAGCCCCAGTCCCCCCTGCATGTTCAGCGTCACGATGCGGAAATCGGCGTCGGCGCGCGCCCGGCCGGGGCGCCAGTCGAACGCGAACCCCATCACCGGCCCCGCAACGACGAGCGCCCCCGCCCCGAGGAGGACGAGTGCCCGCGGCAGGAGCGTGAGGGCGGCCGGAACGAGCACGAGGAGCGGAAGGAGGAGGACCCATCGGGGCCCGAAGAGGAGCAGCGTCGCGGGCCACCACCGGTCTCCGAGGCCGTAGAGGAACGGCCAGGCGATCACGCACGCCGCGAAGTAGGCCACGGCGATCCGCCACACATAGCGGCGGGGGCCCTCGCGGATCGGCCGCTTCAGGTGTGAGACGACCGCGCGGCGGAGGTGCCTGAGCCGGTTGCCGCCATGCGACGTGCGTACGCCGCGCACCCGGAGGACCCGCCCGCAGCGACACCGGACCGAGCGGCCGATGAGCGACTCGGGGATGGCGAACGACCGGCCGCAGCGGCATCGGAGGGTGAGGCTCACCGGCGGGTGCCCGTCAGCGACCTACTCTCCCTCCCAGCCCGGGGGCCGGCGCCGTCCCTTGAAGAGCCTCGCCGCGAGGTCTTCGATGGCGCCGCCCATGAGCAGCGCGGCCATCGTGAGTACGAGGCCGATGACCGCCGACCGCCACAGGCCGGCGCCGAAGGCCACGGCGAGGCAGGCGGTGACCCAGACCGAGGCGGCGGTGGTAAGACCCTGGACCGCGCGCGCCTGGGGCAGCTTGAGGATCACGCCGCCACCGATGAAGCCGATGCCCGTGATGATCCCCTGCACGACGCGGCTCACCGCGTCCGGATTGAAGGTGGCCGCGGCGTACGCGAGCTCCATCGCCACCACCGTGACGAGGGCCGCGCCGATGGCGACGAGGCCATGCGTCCGCACACCGGCGGGCTTTCCGCGGAGGTCGCGATTGATCCCGAGCACGAAGCCCGCGAACATCGCGGCGGCGAGCCGGCCGAGAATCTCCTCGGTGCTCCCGACCATCGCGGCCGCGTCGCTACCCATGCGCGGGGGCCTCCGCGCCCGGGGCCACGCCCATCAGGTTGCGGGCATCCCAGAGCTCCGGAAACACCCGGCGGGCGACGGTGCCCCGGAGGTAGGATGCGCCGTCGCTCCCGCCGGTGCCCTGCCGGCCGCCGATGACGCGCTCCACCATCTGGACGTGCCGCATGCGCCACTGCGACAGCAGCTCGTCGAAGTCGAGCAGCCCCTCGGCGAGAAGAAAGAGCTCCATCTGCTTCGACGCGCCCTTGTAGAGCTCCGCGATGCCTGACGCATCCGGCGACATGCCGCGCCGGGTCAGCGCGGCATGGAAGGCCTCCCGCAGCGTACGGCCCGCGAAACGCCGGTCGAGGCGCTCGCGCGCGGGCGTTCCGGCGGGATAGAACTCGAGGTAGCGCGCTTCCTTCAGCCCGGCCAGGAACTCGAGCTCCCGGAACTGGGCGGACTGGAATCCGCTGGCGGGCATCAGGTGGTCGCGGAAGGCGAGGAAGTCGATCGGTGTCATCGTCTCGAGCACCGCGATCTGGGCCACGAGCACGCGCTGGATCTCGTGGCAGCGCCGGAGCAGGCGGAGCGCGCCGAGGAGCTCGTCGGCGTCGATCAGCTTCACGATGGCATCGAGCTCATGCAGGAGCTGCTTGAACCAGAGCTCGTAGACCTGATGGATGATGATGAAGAGCGTCTCGTCGTGCTGCGCGGGCGAGGATCGCAGCTGCTGCAGGGCGACGAGCTCGTCTACGCGGAGGTAGCCCCCGTACGTGAGCTTCTGTTCGCTGTCGGGCCGGCCGAAAGGCATGTCGATTCCGGATCAGGATGAAGGAAAGATGGGGTGCGGTTCCAGCGCCGCCAGTGCGTGCGGCAGGACGAGCTCGGCCCAGGCCGCATACATCGCTCCGGAGGGATGGAGCCCGTCGGAGGCGGTCAGCGAGGCATCGGCGGCCGCGCGCCGGGAGACAGCCGTGACGTCCACGTACCGTGCCCCCGCCGCGGCCGCTTCCTCGCGGTTCACCGCGTTGAAGCGATCGATCCCGGTGGCGATCGCCGCGCGATCGCGCCCCTCGGCAAAGGGCGTCACGCCCCAGTCCGGGATGGAGAGCACGATCACCCGCCGGGGATTGCCCGCAAGGGCGATGGCGCGCGCGAGGAGCGCCCGGAATTCCGCCCGGTATTCCCCCACGTCGAGTCCGCGATACTGATTGTTCACGCCGATGAGGAGCGAGACGAGGTCCCGCGGTCCGCGCGGCGCCGCCGCGTCCATGCCGGCGGCGAGCTCGCCAGTGGTCCACCCCGTCACGGCGATGATCTCGGGTTCGCCGATGGCGATACCGGCCTCCGCGAGGCGTCGCCGCAGCTGCGCCGGCCAGCGCTCCTCCGGCGCCACCGCCTCGCCGATCGTGTAGCTGTCGCCCAGCGCCAGGAGGCGGGCGGTCACGGCGCGCGCCGGGCCAGGAAGTCGAGCGTGGCCTCCCGGCACGTCTCCGGCTGGTCGGCCCACATGTCGTGGGTGGCGCCTTCGATGCGCACCCGTTCCACGCCGTGCAGCGTTTGCGCCAGGAGGTCGTCCACGAAATGGTGCAGCGGCACCGAGCGGTCCGCGCTCAGCATCAGCGTGGGAATCCGGAGGTCGGCAACGTCGGCAGGGGCGAGCCAGGGCCACGGATCGGTGGAGGTGGTGAACGCCTCCCAGTCCCGCGCATTGCGCATGAGCCGGTCGCGGACGCGGTCCGGCAGCCGCCGGAAGGTGCCCTCCCCGACGAAGTAGTCGGTGACCGCGCGCATCCCCTCTGCGCGGTCGCCGGCGCGGAACGCCTCCCCTGCGGGGAGCCACATCCGGGCGAGAAACCGGTCCCAGCCCGCTTTCCCGGCTGGGTGCTCGCGGGCCCAGGGGAGCAGCGGAGGCTCCGCCAGGGTCAGGGTCCGGAAGAGCTCCGGCCGGGCCACCGCCGCAAAGAGCGCCGCCACGCCGCCGATCGAATGGGACACGACGTGCGCCGGGCCGATTTCGAGCGCCTCGATGAAGGCGATCAGGTCCTCCGCATCGGTGCGCGCGGAGTAATCGGGCGCGATTGGCGCGTTCCGGTTCGGCTCCGCATACCGGCGGCTGTAGGCCACGGCGTAGTAGCGCCGGCCGAACTCCTCGAGATGCGGGTCCCAGGCGGTGAGGTCATTGCCGCCGCCGTGCACGAGGAGGAGTGGTTCCCCGGTTCCCGTGTCCTGGTAGTGCAGCGCCGCCTGCGGCAGACAGAGCACGCGACTCATCCCGCGCCCTGCTCCCACTCGTAGAACCCGCGGCCGCTCTTCTGGCCGAGCCGGCCTTCCGCCACCATCCGCCGGAGAAGCTCCGGAGCGCGAAAGACCTCGCTCCCGAGCGCCGCGTGCAGGTGGTCCGCGATGGCGAGCCGGACGTCGAGTCCCACGATGTCGCCGAGGCGGAGGGGGCCGACGGGGTGGTTGTAGCCCAGCTCCATGGCGCGGTCGATGTCCGCGGCCGACGCCACCCCGGCCTCGAGCATGCGGATGGCCTCGAGCCCGAGAGCGACGCCGAGCCGGCTCGTGGCGAAGCCGGGCGAGTCGGTCACGACGATCGGGGTCTTCCCCAGGAGCGAGACGAAGGCGCGCGCCGATGCCACGGTCGCGTCCGAGGTGGCGGCGCCCCGCACCAGCTCCACGAGCCGCATCGCCGGTACGGGATTGAAGAAGTGCATCCCGATGACGCGCTCCGGCTGCGGCACCGCGGCCGCGATGGCGGAGATCGAGAGCGAGGAG
Source organism: Gemmatimonadales bacterium (assembly GCA_035765075.1). Lineage (GTDB taxonomy): Bacteria > Gemmatimonadota > Gemmatimonadetes > Gemmatimonadales > GWC2-71-9 > CAMLLJ01. The sequence goes on along the minus strand of DASTYH010000222.1, from coordinate 1,808 downwards.
GTGTTGCTGGCGAGTACCGCGTGAGGTGGCGCCGCCACGTACGCAGCGGAGAAGAGCGCCCGCTTGAGCTCGATCCGCTCCGGGACGGCTTCGATCAGGAGATCGGAATCCCGCGCGGCTTCCTCGAGCGCGGGGAAGGTGGAGAGGCGCGCCAGGGCGGCATCCCGATCGGCGGGGGAGAGCTTCCCCCGCGCGATGGCCCCCTCGAAGAGCGCGGCGATCCGATCGTGCGCGGCGAGCAGGGCATCGCGGTCGGCATCGGCGAGCGCCACATCACAGCCCGCGACGAGTGCGACGTAGGCGATCCCGCGTCCCATCGTGCCGGCGCCGATGACGGCCACGCGCCGAACCGTGGCGGTCATGCGCTGCGCTCCACGACCATGGCGATTCCCTGGCCGACGCCGATGCACATCGTGGCGAGGCCGTAGCGCGCCCGGCGCCGCCGAAGCTCGTGGACCAGCGTCGTCAGGATGCGCGAGCCGCTCGATCCGAGGGGGTGGCCCGTGGCAATGGCGCCGCCGTTCACGTTCACGCGGGCAGGATCGAGCCCGAGCTCCCGGATGCAGGCGATGGCCTGCGCGGCGAACGCCTCATTGAGCTCGATCAGGTCGAGGTCCCCGATGGCCAGTCCCGCGCGCGCGAGCGCCTTCCGCGTGGCCGGTACCGGTCCGACGCCCATCACCTCCGGCGAGACCCCGGCGACCGCGGAGGCGAGAATGCGCGCCATCGGCGCGAGGCCCATGGCCTCGGCCGCATCGGGACTCATCACGAGGAGTGCGCTCGCGCCGTCGTTGATGCCGCTGGAGCTGCCGGCGGTCACCGTTCCCCCCGCACGAAAGGCGGGCCGGAGCCGCGCGAGGGACTCGAGCGTCGTCTCGGGGCGGGGGTGCTCGTCATCCGCGATCAGGCTGTCACCGTTCCGCCCCTTCACCGTGACCGGCACGATCTCCCCGTCGAACCGCCGGTCCGCCACGGCGCGGGCGGTGCGGCGCTGGCTCTCGAGCGCAAAGCGGTCCTGGTCCTCCCGGTTCACGCCGAAGCGCTCGGCGACGACTTCCGCCGTCTCCCCCATCGAGATCGTCCACTCGGCGGGGAGGGAGGGATTGACGAATCGCCACCCGATCGTCGAGTCGGCGGTCCTCGGCGTGCCCCGGGGAAAGGCCTCCTCCGGCTTGAGCGTGACCCAGGGGGCGCGCGACATGCTCTCGACGCCGCCGGCGATGAAACACTCGCCCTCGCCCGCGCGGATGGCCTGCGCCGCCGAGCTCACCGCCTGGAGACCGGAGCCGCAGAGGCGGTTCACGGTCTGGCCGGGCACCTCCACGGGGAGTCCGGCGAGGAGGACCGCCATCCGCGCCACGTTGCGCGAGTCCTCTCCCGCCTGGTTCGTGCAGCCGAGAATGACGTCGTCGATGCGCGCCGGGTCTACGCCGGTGCGGGCGACGAGCGCCCGGATGACCTGCGCCGCCAGGTCGTCGGGCCGCACGCGGGCGAGCGCGCCCCCGTGCCGGCCGACCGGGGAGCGGAGCGCATCGACGATGACGGGAGCGGTCACTCCGGAATCACCGCCGTCGCCTCGATTTCGACGAGCGCGAGCGGCTCGAGGAGGCCTGCCACGATGACGAGCGACATCGCGGGATAGTGGCGGCCCATGACCGAGCGATACGCCTCCCCGATCTCCCGCCGCCGGCCCTCGTACTCCTTGCGGTCCACCACGTACCAGGTGAGCCGCACGATATGCGTCGCCTCGCCGCCGGCCGCCCGCACCACCGTGGCGACGTTCTCGAGCGCCTGCCAGACCTGGCCCA
>DASTYH010000221.1:0-2017 GCA_035765075.1 Gemmatimonadales bacterium | reverse complement strand
TCGACGAAGTGGGGCTCGACGTCGGCGCGAAGGTGGCGGCGGTAATGCACGGCGCCTACGGCGAGCGCCTCCAGCCGTCCGATGTCCTCGAGCGGATGCTGGCCGACGACCGGCAGGGACGAAAGAACGGGCGCGGTTTCTACGAGTACCGGGACGGGAAGAAGCAGGGTCCCGATCCCTCGGTTCCGACGCTGCTCGGGGTCACGCCGCAGGCGAACACGCCGGCCACCACCGTGGAGCGCCGCCTCCTCTACGTGATGCTCAACGAGGCGGCCATGGCGGCGCACGAGGGCGTCATCCGCTCGCCGAGGGATGGCGATGTCGGCGCGATCTTCGGGATCGGATACCCGGCGTTCCGGGGCGGCCCGCTCCGGACGATCGACGCCCTCGGCCCGGCCCGCGTGGTGGATACCCTCCGCGAGCTCGCCGGCATCTACGGTCCCCGCTTCCGCCCGGCGCCGTCACTGGTCGCGATGGCGGAACGAGGAGAGAAGTTCTATCCCGTATGATTTCTTTCTTTCAAATCACAGAATCTCCCTGCCTTACGACGTAAGCCTCCATCGCGAAGTACTCCGCCAGTCCGAGGCGGTCGAGCAGTGCGGCGGTTTCCTTGTTGCGCGCCTCGACCCGCTGCCAGAACTCCCGTTCGTCGTGCCCGCCGGGGAAGGGGGCCGAGTCCTTCTGGGACTGGTGCTTGAAGATCGCCGCGATCTTGAGCTTGAGCTCCTCCTGCGAGAGCGGCACGAGCCAGGTCGCATCGGTGATCGCCCACTCCTGCCACGCCCCGCGATAGAGCCAGAGCTCGGGCCGGCCCGAGCCATCCCCGGGATGGACTTCCGCGAGCGCGCGCTCGACCGCTTCGAGGCACATCCGGTGCGTGCCGTGCGGGTCGCTCAGGTCGCCGGCGGCAAAGACGAGGTCGGGTGCCACCTCCCGGAGCAGTGCCGCGACGATCGCGATGTCCGCCGGCCCGATGGGGTCCTTGCGCACCTTGCCCGTCTGGTAGAAGGGCAGGTCGAGGAAGCGCGCGTTCGCGGCTGACAGCCCGAGCGTCTCGATGCCGCTCACCGCCTCGGCCTCGCGGATCAGGCGCTTGAGGTCCTGCACCTCCTCCAAATCGACTTCGCCCGGCGACTTCCGCGCGAGGAACCCGCGGACCCGCCCCGCCAGGGGCCGCACGTCCGCCGCCGCCACCATTCCCTCGCGCGCCAGGCGCTCCAGCAGGTCGACGTAGCGGCGGACATCGTGATCGAAGACGGCGATGTTCCCGCTCGTCTGGTACGCCACCACGATCTCGTTGCCGTTCTCGACCAGCTTCCGGAGCATCCCGCCCATCGAGATCACGTCGTCATCGGGATGGGGTGAGAAGCAGAGGATCTTCTCGCCATGCGGCAGCTTCGACCGGCCCCGGATCTTCGCGCCGAGCGCGTTGAAGACGACGCCGTTGATGGCGCCCGCGGTGCCGTGCCGCGCGAGGAGCGGCGAGAGGTGGTGCCCGGCGTAGTCGGCGCCGGTCAGCTTGAGGATCGCCTTTCCCGTCCGCTGGGAGAGCCAGACCACGGCGCGGACGGCGAGCGCGTCGGTCCATTCGACCTCCCCCACGAGCCAGGGCGTGGCGCAGCGCGCCAGCTCGGCGCTCGCCGCCGAGTCGAGGTAGAACGTGGTAGCGGGGTGGCGCTGGAGCACCGTCGCCGCCACCGCGAGATCCACCTCTCCCTCGACGGCGCGGCGGACGATGGCCGCCTTGTGCTCGCCGGTGGCAAGGATGGCGATCTCGCGCGCTTCGAGGATCGTGGCCACGCCCATGGTCACCGCCTCGCGCGGGACGCTGTCCTCCCCGAAGAAATCGGCGGCGGCGTCCTTCCGCGTGATCGTGTCGAGCGTCACGAGCCGGGTCCGGGTATCGGGCCCGGAGCCGGGCTCGTTGAAGCCGATGTGCCCGGTCTTCCCGATCCCCAGGATCTGGAAGTCGATCCCGCCGGCGTCGCGGATCGCCTGCTCGTAGGCGTCGCAGGCG
>DASTYH010000220.1:0-3394 GCA_035765075.1 Gemmatimonadales bacterium | reverse complement strand
GCACGTGCGGCTCAACGCGCCCAACATCGAAACGCTGATGTACGGGCTCTACCTGACCCGCGATGAGCAGCTGGTGGACAATCACACCGCCATCTACCACGACCATCCCAACTGCAACAGCTGGGAGGTCTACAAGGGCGTGCTCGACGGGCGCTCGCGCGCGGTCTTCAACGGAAAGGTCTTCGTGCGGCCCGAGGCCCAGAAGACCGATGCCAAGCAGACGAACCGCAACCTGATCCTCTCGGACAGCGCGCGGGTGGATACGAAGCCGCAGCTCGAGATCTTCGCCGACGACGTGAAGTGCACGCATGGCGCCACCGTCGGGCAGCTCGACGAGGTCGCGGTCTTCTACGCGCGGAGCCGCGGCATTCCCGCCGCGGAGGCACGCCGTCTGCTGACCTACGCGTTTGCCGCCGAGGTGGTCTCGGAAGTGGCGCTCGAGCCGGTGCGCGCCGAGCTCGACCGGCTCGTCCTCGAGCGCCTGGGAGCGCTCACCTGATGACTGCCACCGCCCGGGAAGGGACGCTCGCCCTGCCGGGCCGCCTCGATTCCCTGGCGGTGCGCGCCGACTTCCCCATCCTCGGCGTCCCGATGCATGGGAGGCCGCTCGTCTTCCTCGACAGCGCCGCCTCCAGTCAGAAGCCGCGCCAGGTGCTCGATGCCGAGCGCCGGTTCTACGAGACCTCGTATGCCAACATCCATCGCGGCGTATACGAGCTGAGCGCCCGCGCCACCGAGGCCTGGGACGCCGCCCGCCGCACGCTGGCACGCTACCTCGGCGCGCGGCTGCCCCACGAGGTGATCTTCACGCGGGGCACGACGGGAGGGATCAACCTCGTGGCGCAGGGCTTCCTGCGGCCGCGGCTCCGACCCGGCGACGAGATTCTGGTGACCGCGATGGAGCACCACTCGAACATCGTCCCGTGGCAGCTGGTGGCCGCCGCCACCGGCGCGGTGCTCCGGGTGGCGCCGATCACGGATCAGGGGGAGCTCGTCCTCGACGCGATCGAGGCGCTGCTCGGCCCGCGGACGCGGATGGTGGCGCTGGCGCACGTCTCCAACGCGCTCGGCACGATCAACCCGGTGGCCCGCGTCGTCGAAATGGCGCATGCGCGGGGGATTCCCGTCCTCGTGGACGGTGCGCAGGCCGCCCCCCACCTCCCGGTGGACGTCCAGGCTCTCGGCGCCGACTTCTACGCCTGCTCCTCCCACAAGATGTTCGGCCCGACCGGCATCGGCGCGCTGTACGGGCGGGAAGAGCTGCTCGAGACGGTGCTCCCCGTGGAGGGCGGGGGCGACATGATCGCCACCGTGACGTTCGAGCGGAGTACGTGGGCGCCGCTCCCCGCGCGCCTCGAGGCCGGCACGCCCCATATCGCGGGCGCGGTCGGATTCGCCGCTGCGGCGGACTACATCGAGGCCATCGGCCGGGAGACGATCGCGGCGTACGAGCACGACCTTCTGGTCTACGCCACCGAGCGGATCGCGGCGGTGCCCGGCGTGCGTCTCATCGGGACCGCGGCGGAGAAGGCGTCGGTCCTGTCCTTCGTCATGCAGGGGGTGCACCCGCACGACATCGGCACGGTCCTCGACGCGGAGGGGATCTGCGTCCGCACCGGCCACCACTGCGCCCAGCCGCTCATGCAACGGTTCGGACTCCCCGCTACCGCGCGCGCGTCGTTCGCCCTCTACAACACGCGGGAGGACGCCGACGCCCTCGCCCGCGGACTCGAGCGGGTGCGCGAGGTGTTCGGCTGATGGGCTCCACGAGCGAGCTCTACCAGACGGTGATCCTCGACCACAATCGCGCGCCGCGAAACTACCGCGCGATGCCGGATGCCACCCAGGACGCCGAGGGGTACAACCCCCTCTGCGGCGACAAGGTCCACGTCTGGGTGCGGGTGAGCCCGGAGGGCGTGATCGACGATGTGAGCTTCCAGGGCGAGGGCTGCGCCATCTCGAAGGCCTCCTCGTCCATCATGACGCAGCTGGTGAAGGGGAAGTCAGTGGCCGAGGCGCGGACCCTCTTCGCACAGTTCCACGCGGTCGTGACCGGACAGCCGGGAGGCGAGGGGCAGGCGAAGATGGCTGTCTTTTCCGGCGTGAGCGGCTTCCCGATGCGGGTCAAGTGCGCGAGCCTCGGCTGGCATGCACTCAAGGCGGCCCTCGACCGGCCGCACGCGGTCGTCACCACGGAGTAGCGATACCCGCCGTGCCACCGGCACGGCCGAACCCACACGGAGCAGGAGAACGACCGACATGCCTTACCCCCCGGCCCTCGTGGCCCCGATGCGCGAAGAGATGACCCGGATGGGAGCCAGGGAGCTCCTGACGCCCCAGGAGGTCGACGCCGCCATCGGCGACCAGAAGGGCACCATGCTCGTCTTCGTCAATTCCGTCTGCGGCTGCGCCGCTGCCAACGCCCGGCCCGGGCTCGCCCGTGCACTCGAGCACCCGGTTCGGCCCCAGGAGGTCGTGACGGTCTTTGCGGGGCAGGACGTCGAGGCCACGGCGCGTGCGCGGCAGTACTTCGCGGATTACCAGCCGTCGTCCCCCTCGATGGCGCTCCTCCGCGATGGCGAGGTGGTGCACTTCGTCCACCGGCACCAGATCGAGGGCCGGAGCCCGCAGGCGGTGGCCGCCGAGCTGACCGCGGCGTTCGACCGCTACTGCGGCGCCACCGTCTGACCGTGTCCGGCCACGTCTTTCACCCAGGCCACGAGGAGCTGCACGGCGTCACCGTGGTGATCCGCGGCGTCTCGGGCCGCACCTACGTGGGCCGGTACCACGAGCGCGGCGACCGCGGCGTGGTGCTGCACGATGTCGGGGTGCACGAGCCGGGATCCGGGATTTCGAGGGACGACTGGCTCGCGCGGATCCGGAAGTTCGGGATCAAGGTGGACCACCGCACCCTGATCGTTCCGCAGGACGAGGCGGGCGAGGTCGAGCGGCTCGCGAGCTAGCGAGCCGCCCGATCAGAGCCAGCGCCGCACCCGTCGCTTGTACGCCAGGTAGGTCTCGCCGAACTTCCGCTCGAGGTATTCCTCCTCCGGACGGATCGCCAGCTCCTGCAGCACCAGGGCGGCGAGCGGGGTCAGGAGCAGGGTCCACGGGTTCTGGAGCATGATGGCGAACCCGATGCAGACGATCACCAGCTGCAGGTACATCGGATTGCGGGTGAAGCGATAGGGACCGGTCTCGATGACGCTGGGGGTCGGTTTCCAGGGATTCTCGCTCTGCCCGCTTCGGCGCATCGTGCGCACGGCGCGGAAGCCGAGTCCCAGGATGGCGCCCGCCACGATCCCGCCGCCGACGCCGTAGCGAACGAGCGGCGCGAGCTCGGGTACGAGCGCGATCGGCCAGGTTCGCTGCAGCACCTGGCCGAGGAGGATGG
>DASTYH010000219.1:0-2398 GCA_035765075.1 Gemmatimonadales bacterium | reverse complement strand
GCTATCCTTCCGACCTTCCGACTTTCCGACTTTCCGACCTGAATGGAGCTCGAATGCCCACCGTAAAAGAGCTGCTGCAGGAGCTGGAGCAGGAAGCGCCCGCCACGCGCCGGGTGCTCGCGCGCGTCCCCGCGGAGAAGTTCGACTGGCGCCCGCACGAGCGCTCGATGTCCATGGGCCAGCTCGCCAATCATCTCGCGGGGCTCCCCTACGGGATCATCTACGCCACGCTCCAGCCGAGCTTCGATCCCGGCGCGCTCCCGCCCCCGACGGCGCCCGCGAGCTCCGAAGAGCTGCTCGCCAGGTTCGATTCCGGGATGGAGTACGCCCGCAAGACCCTCGGCGCGATGCCCGACGCCGACCTCGGCATTCCCTGGAAGCTGATGCGCGGCGAGAAGGAGCTCCTGTCCATTCCCCGCGGCGCGGCACTCCGGTCGATCCTGCTGAACCACTCCTATCATCACCGCGGCCAGCTCACGGTGTACCTCCGGATCAACGGCATCCCGCTCCCGTCCGTGTACGGCCCCACCGCCGACGAGCCGCCGTTCGGGATGTGACCGGCCACCTTTCACCGCAGAGGCGCAGAGGGCGCCGAGGGCTCGGAGCGAATACAACTGATTGTACGAACAGCCTGTTATTGTTTTCACTCAACAAACCTGTGTCGGAGCCTTACGGGGCCACGGCACCCTCTGCGCCCTCTGCGCCTCTGCGGTAAAAAAGCGAAGGCAGAAAATGTCGAGATTCCAGTCCGCGAACACGAATCTGCTTCTCGGCGTCGTCGTGGTGACCCTGCTCGCCTGCGCGCCCCCCGCAACGACGGCGCGGGAAGCCGGCACTCCCCGCGATACGGCGGCCGCGTCCCCCGCGCTGAATCTCGAACCCCTCCGGCAGTTCGCCGCCCGCCTCCGGAGCGGCGAGTTCGGGAACGCCGACCACCTCGTCGTGCTCCACGCGGGCCGCGTCGTCCTGGACGAGCGCTTCCCGCGCGACTACGAGGCGATCAGCCGGGGGAAGGCGAGCGGCATCGGCTGCGGGGCCGGCGCCTGCCCCGACTCGGCGGCGGTGCACCAGTACAACTACCTCCATCCCCGCTTCCATCCCTGGTGGCAGGGCGGGGACGCTCACACCCTGCAGTCGGTGACGAAGTCGGTCACCGCGACGCTGATCGGCATCGCCCAGGGGCGCGGCGAGATCGGGGGATTCGACACCCCGCTCCTCTCCTTCTTCGGCGCGTATGACCTGAGCGGCGTGGATCCTCGGCTCCGCCAGGCGACGCTCGCCGACCTCCTCACCATGCGGAGCGGCATCGAGTGGCACGAGAGCGACCGGCCGCTCGACTCGACCAACACCACGCTCCGGCTCGAGGGAAGCCGGGACTGGATCCGCTTCACGCTGAGCCAGCCGATGGACGCGGCGCCCGGCGCGAAATGGGCCTACAGCAGCGGCGGCAGCCAGCTGATGTCGGAGATCATTCGCAGCGCCACCGGCATGCAGGCAGACGCGTACGCCGCGAAGTACCTCTTCGGTCCCCTCGGCATCACGACCTGGCACTGGAAGAAGACGCCGACAGGGCACCCGGACACGGAGGGCGGCCTCTACCTCCGGGCCACCGACCTCGCGAAGATCGGCCAGCTCTACCTCGACGACGGCGTCTGGCAGGGGAAGCGCATCCTCCCCGCCGGCTGGGCCCGCGAGGCGACCCGGCGGCACGTCCAGCACATCAGGGCGGATACGACGTCACCCGGGTATGGATATCAGTGGTGGCGGAACGACCGCGGGGCCGTGGAGGTGTGGACGGGGAACGGGTTCGGCGGGCAGTTCCTGGTCGTGCTGCCGGCTGAGCGGATGGTCGGCGTCGTCAACGCCTGGAACGTCTTCGGCGACCGCGTCCCCGGCACGCTCCAGCCGATGATCGACGCCATGCTCGCCGCCGCGGGATCTACGGCCCCCGCAGGACGGTAGTTCGGGGTCGTTAATTCACCGCAGAGGCGCAGAGGTCGCAGAGGCCCCCGGTGCAGCGGCGGGCCCCCGCGCCCGCCGCTGCGAGCCGCCGAATCAGAATCAACAACACGAAAGGCCCGCGCGAGCGGGCCATCTGTTTGCCGGCTCCCTCTGCACCCTCCGCGCCCTCTGCGCCTCTGCGGTGATTCTTTTGACTCCCGCCCTCGTCAGGATGTTGTCGCGGTGCACCTGGAAGCTCAGCGCACGCCCGGGTTGAGCCTGCGCGCCAGCATCAGCTGCCAGATGATGTAGGCCAGCACGACGAGCCGGTTCATGAGGCCGGCATATACCGACGAGTTGAAGCCCCCGGCGCGCGGGACGGCGTACGCGAGGTAGGCGATCATCAGCGCGAGACTGATCCACGTCGCATGCGCCGCGAGCCGGACCGCACCGTTGT
>DASTYH010000218.1:0-2607 GCA_035765075.1 Gemmatimonadales bacterium | reverse complement strand
CGCCGCCGGTGTCGCGAAGTAGCTCCGGCGGTCGGGGCGCGAGAGGCGCGAAGGGCAGATCGGGCGGCAGTAGATCATCGTCGTACGGATGCCGACGAAGAAGACGCCGTCGAAGCGCGGATCGCGGGACTCGAGCGCGCGAGCGCAGACCGCCGGATCGAGCGAAAGCATGCGCTAGGGCCGTGCGATGTAGGGAAGGTTCCGGCCGGTGCTTGCCTGCACCAGGTTGCCGGTGATGATTCCGCTCTCCGTGATGTCCCTCGCCGCGGTGAGGCGGTTCGGGTATCCCTCGGGCACGCGCTCATTGAGGTCGATCGGCATCCGGTTCTCCCAGAGCACTGCGCGACATCCCGAGGCCCCGCACGAGCGGCCCACCACCTGACCCCGCGCGTTGATGGCGAACGCCTGCGCCCAGGCATCGCCCGCCAGCATCGGAAGGCTGTCGATCCCCCCCTCGCGCGTCCAGATGAAGGCCTTCGGGCCGAAGGCATCTCCCGCGACCTCCGCCGGATTCGAGAATCCGACCACGGTGCCGCTGTCGTTGATCGACGTCGGCGTGTGCCAGGCGTCTCCACCCAGTCCGCCGATGTTTATGACGCTCCCGTCCCGCTCCCAGAGCACACCCCGCTTTGCGCTGTAGGCGCCGACCGCCACGTCACAGTCGCCCGAAATGCCCACGGCCTGGCCGTTCGCATTGATGGCGGTGGCGGCGGAGGTGGAATCCCCGGGCCAGGGAGCGAGCTCGCGCATGATCCCCCGCTTCGGCTCCCAGAGCGCGGCGCGGAACTGGAGGACCTGGTCGCCGTCGGGATCGCAGGTCGGATCCTCGACCGTGGTCTCCGCCCATCCGACGATCTGGCCCTGGCCGTTGACGCCCGCGGCGTAGCCGTGCGTCCCGCCGAAGGTCGGAAGCTCGTGCATCGTCCCGCCCTCCCACCAGAAGCCGCGGCAGACATGGCCCGACTCCTCGCCGGTGGCGAAGAATGGCGTGCAGCTCCAGCTCTCGCCACGGGGATCGATGTCCGCGGTCTCCGCGATGCCGACGACCATGCCGGTCGCGCTGAGGCCGGTCCAGACCACGCTGCTGCTGGGGCCGCCGAGGGAGCCCAGCTCCTCCAGCGCGCCGCCGCGCCAGAGGACCGCCTGGCGGGTGGTGTCCCCCGCCTCATTCGAATAGCCCGACACCCACCCGCGCGAGTTGATCGCGTGCCCCACGCTGAGGCGCCCGCCGAGCGTGGCGTCGATCAGGTCGACGTCATAGGAGTTGTCCGCGGCGCTCAGCAGGGGGGCGGTGGGGGCGGGTTGGGCCTCGTCACCGCATCCCACGATTGCGGCCACGGCGAGAGTCGAGAGAAACCAGCGCATGCATGCCTCCGGAAAGGGTTGAGCCCATGCTATCCGGGGGTCAATGCGCGTGCGCGCCGGATTCGGACTTCCAATCCCGTTCCGTTTCGAGGTCCGGATCCGGCGAGCGGAGCGCCGGGGTCTCCGTTATCGTGGCGGGATTCTCTGCGCCTCCATGTCGAGGCGTGGCCGATATCCGGCCGGAAGTGGTCCAGGCGAACCGGCGTAAATGGCGCTGTTGCCGGGCCCCTGCGGCCCCTACGCTCAAGTGCGTGCGTCTCCCGCGCAGCTCGGCGGCACGCAGATCCCCTCTACGAAGTGCCGACTGGAGGAAACGATTCGATGATGGCGCAGACATGGCGGCGGGTGGCGGGGAGCATGGCTGCGCTGGTGCTCGTATCGCTGCTGGCGGCTCCGGCCGCCCAGGGGCAATCCGACTCGAGCCCGAGCCGCACCTGGGGCTTCGTTACGGCACGCTACAGCACCGGGACCTCCGGCTTCGTGTTCGGCGGGTACGGATACGGACCGGCCTTCGCGATGATCGGCATGGTCAACAACCCGCACAGCGGCTACACCGAGTTTCTCGGCGGGACCGGCGCGCGGTTTGCCGTCGGGCCGCACACCTCGCACGCGGTCGCACTCGCCGCCTCCCGCGCCACCGAAGCGTGGTACGCGCAGCTCTACTACCTGCCGACCATCACCATCGGGCGTACCAGCACCGAAGCGACGATCCAGCTGTACGTGCCCGCCGAATCGGCGGGGGATCTCCAGTTCGCCGTCAACCCGCTGTCGTTCCTCGTGGACGTCGGGCGCCGGGTGGCGATCGGCGGGACGTACCAGCTCTCGATGCAGGAAGGGCTCGACACCGGCCACGCGGCGGGAATGGCGCTCCGTGTGACGGTTCCGGCCGGCGCCATCACCCTCGACCTGCTCCGGGGCCTCAGCGCGTTCGACGACGAGGTGCGGCTCTCCTTCCGGGCATTCTACTGAGCAGTCTCGCGGCCGGCTCCTGCTATACTTGGGGATCGCCGCGCCGGCCGCCGCCTCGATCACCTCTCGTCCGATTCGTCGCCATGCACACGTCGCTTCCGCTCGCCACCGCCACCCGCGCCCGCATGCTCCTCCTGTTCGCGCTGCCCCTCGTCGCAGCGGGATCGCTGGCCGCGCAGGTGCCTGAGCCGCAGACCGGTCCCTACGCCCGCATCGTCACCATCGCCCCGAAACCCGGACAGGATGAGGCTTTCGAGAACGGGTACGCGCGCC
>DASTYH010000217.1:0-2359 GCA_035765075.1 Gemmatimonadales bacterium | reverse complement strand
GACGACGATTCCGCCTACAGCGCGCTGGCCCGCGCGGCGGGAATCTCCCGGCTCGGCGGGGATACCCTCGAGGGCGCGGGGCCCCTTCGGGCGATGGGAATGGCGCGGCGGCAGGAAACCCGGGAAGCGATCGTGCGCACGCTCGAAGGCATCCGCCGCCAGATCGGCGACCCCGCGGTGGCGAGTCGCTTCGACCGGCTCTTCCGGCCCCGCGGGGCGTGGGTGATCGACCTGCACGACGCGGCGCTCCTGCTCGCGCGCACCGGATCGCCGGGACTCGATCCCGCTGCCACCGCTCCCGCGCTCCGCGCCATCGGCTGGCTCGCGACCGATGCGCCGCCCGACGACGGAATCCCGCTCGCGCTGTATCGCCTCTACGCGCTCCGCGCCGCCGACTCGAGCGGCGCCACCGCGCTCGCCGACGCCATGCGGCGCGCGAGCCCCGCCTCGGCCCACGCCGTGACGACGCTCCTCGGCGCATACGACGCCGCCGCGTCGTGGCATACCGCCGCACTCCGGTTCCTGCTCACGGAGCCGTGGATAGCCGGATCGGGGGGCGCGCGCTCCGTGGCCGGGATGGTGCGGGCCGCGTGGGAAGGGGCGGACACCGCCACTGCGCCCGAGCTCGGCGCGCGAGTCTTCGGTTTCCCTCAGGCGGTCCCGCGCTACGGCGTACCCGATGTGCTCATGCCGCGACTCCTTCGCGCGGAGAATCTGAGCGCCAGGCAGTGGCTCGCCCGGCACGGGGGGAACGAGCTCCTCGCCGTCCTCCGGCTCCTGCCGGTTGATTTCGGGGAGACCTCGATGCTCGAGGCCCCGGCGGAAACCTTCCGGATCGTGAGCGTGCGGCAGCAGTCGGAGCAGAGCCTCAACGGGCTCCTCGAGCCGCGGGACGCGATCCTCGTCGATCCGGGGTACGTGCCGATCCTGGCGCTGGGGGCGGTGGTGCACGAATGGCAGCACCTGCTGGAGGAGCGGCGGCGGCGGGTGCGCCTCGCGGAGGGCACCGGCGAGATCATCGTCTTTTCCCCGATGGATCCGTTCGTGGCCGAGGGGATCGCGGAGCGGCGGACCGAGCTGCTGCTGGCGCCGATCGTCCGGCGGTTTCCCCTGCTGGGCGTGAGCGAGGTGGAGAAGCGGGTGCGGCTTGCCGCCCGGAGCGCAGACGAACATCACGTGCTGGGATATGCGATGGTGCGGGCGGTGGAGGACGCGGTGGCCGATTCCGAACGCCGCGCGGTCATCCTTGCCGACGCGGCCGGCGACCCCGCGGCGGCACTCCGTGCTTCCGAGCTCGAGCGCGCCTGGCGCCGCCACGCCGGCGCCCCCGAGCTCCGGGTGGACGCGCCGAGCCGCCGGGTCGTCGTGCCGGAGACGACGTTCACCGTGGAGGATCGATTCCCCGACGTGATCGCCACCCGGCTCCTCGCTCCCGTGCGTCCCATTCCGGATTAGCTTAGGACCATGCGACTTCTTCCGACGCTTTCGCTCCTGGGCGCCGCCACGATCGCCGCGGCGCCGCTCTCCGCACAGCTCACCCGGGCCGAGCGCAGCGGGTACGCCGAAACGTCGTCCCACAGCGACGTGCTGGCGTTTCTCGATGCGCTCGTGGCGCGAGGGGCGGGGATCAAGGTCTGGACCCTCGGCAGGAGCGAGGCGGGCCGCACCATCCCCGTCGTGCTCGCCGCACGCCCGCTCATCACGAGCGCCGAGGCGGCGGCGGCCACCGGCAAGCCGATCGTCTACCTGCAGGCCAACATCCATGCGGGCGAGGTCGAGGGAAAGGAAGCGGCGCAGATGCTGCTCCGCGATCTCACCGTCGGTCCCCTCCGTGCGCTCCTCGACAGCGTGGTGCTGCTCGTCGTCCCGATCTACAACACGGACGGCAACGAGGCGTGGGCCCCGGGAGACCTCAATCGTCCCGGGCAGAACGGTCCCGCCATCGTGGGGCGGCGCGCGAACGGGCAGGGGCTCGATCTCAACCGCGACTACACCAAGTTCGAGGCCCCCGAGACGCGCGCGTCGGCCGAGCTCATCGACCGGTGGAATCCCCACCTCTTCATCGACCTCCACACGACCAACGGCAGCTACCACGGGTACGCGCTCACCTGGTCCCCCGGGCTGAATCCGAACCGGACCCCGATCAACGATTACGTGCAGGACGATTTCCTTCCGGAGATCCGCAAGCGGATGCAGCGGCGTCACCGGCAGGAGACCTTCCCGTACGGCAATTTCCGGAATCAGGAGCCGGACTCGCTCACGCAGGGGTGGGAGACATACGACGGGCGCGCGCGGTACGGCACCAACTGGCACGCGCTCCGCGGCCGGATGTCGATCCTGAGCGAGGCGTACAGCAACG
>DASTYH010000216.1:0-6266 GCA_035765075.1 Gemmatimonadales bacterium | reverse complement strand
GGCACCGCGCCAATGGCGACCGCTGGACCTGGTTCGGCTGGTCGTTCGTGCTGGGGCCGCGGATGGGACGCTTCATGGACGGGACCTTCGGCCATGCCGCCTCCGATTTCGATCATCCGGTCGATCCCGCCGGTGACGGCGCCGACAACGACCGGAACGTGACGCCCTACGCCGATTTCGTGAGTCACGGGGTCTACCGGCGGCTGGAGGACGCGAGCCGGGGGGCGGCGCTCCCCGATACGAGCGCGTATCTCGTGCTCGTGACCTACGACGTGGCGCCGGGCCGCGCCGCGGAGTTCGAATCGGCGATCGCGGGAGACGCGCGCGCGAGGCCCCGGCCGGGCGAGGAGGCTCGCCGCTCCTGGTACCGGCTGGAGCTCGGCGGGACCGGACCGCAGTACCTGCTCCTGGGAGGCGCGCCGAGCTGGGAGGCCGCGATCCGGATCGCCGCCGCCGCCGACCGTCCGGTCCCCTCCGGCGTCGTCGAGCGCGTCACCACCGAGCTCCTCCGCTACCGCCCTGCGCACAGCTATCACCCGTAGCATGCCGACTCGATGAAGTCGCCGGGGACCTCGCGCTCTTGACACCGGACGCCGGGATTGTCGATTCAGGGGCTGCTCGTTCGTCGTATGGCAGACCCGTCGAGGAGCCCCGTGACCGCACCCGCCCTGCTCGTCCGCAACCTTCGCAAGCGCTACGGCGATGTCCTGGCCGTGGACGGGCTCGATCTCGAGGTCCGGCCCGGCGAGTGCTTCGGCCTCCTCGGCCCGAACGGCGCCGGAAAGACCACGACAATCGAGATCTGCGAGGGGCTCACGGCCCCGGATGAGGGCGAGGTCGTGGTGCTCGGCATCCGCTGGAGCGGCGACGCGCGGGAGCTCCGTGAGCGGCTCGGGATCCAGCTCCAGGAGACCCAGCTCGCCGAGAAGCTCACGGTCGGGGAAACGCTCCGGCTCTTCCGCAGCTTCTACCGGCGGGGCAGGAGCGTGGACGAGGTGATCGCGCTGGTGCAGCTGGAGGAGAAGGTGAAGGCGCGCGTGGGGACGCTGTCCGGGGGACAGAAGCAGCGCCTCGCCCTGGGCTGCGCGCTCGTCGGGAATCCCGAGCTGGTCTTCCTCGATGAGCCGACCACGGGCCTCGACCCCCAGGCGCGGCGCCAGGTCTGGGACCTCGTGGAGCAGCTCAAGGCCACCGGCCGCACCATCCTCCTCACCACGCACTACATGGAGGAGGCCGAGCGGCTCTGCGATCGCGTCGCGATCGTGGACCACGGGCACGTGATCGCCCTCGGCACGCCGCGCCAGCTCGTGGCGGGACTCGGCGCCGACCAGATCGTCTTCTTCTCGGTTGCGGACGGGGGGGACGGAGCGGGGGGGCCTGACGGAGCTGGCGCACGCTTGAGCCGCGAGACGCTCCACCGCATCGGATCCGCGGTGGGCGCCACGCAGCCGCCCCGCGCCACCGACGGCGGCTGGGAGCTCATGGTCGCCGCCACCCACGAGGCGATTCCCGCGCTCCTCGCCGAGCTCGAGCGCCAGTCGCTTCCGCTCTCGGAGCTCAGGACCCACCTCCCGACGCTGGAAGACGTCTTCGTTTCCCTCACCGGCCGGGCCCTGCGCGATGGCTGACCATAACCCGTCCGCTGACCGCGTCCGGCCGGCAATCGTCGAGCTCACGCTCGTCCGGCTCCGGGAGTTCGTGCGCGAGCCGGAGGCGATGTTCTGGGTCTTCGGGTTCCCCCTCCTGCTGGCGCTGGGACTGGGAATCGCCTTCCGCAACCGGCCCCCCGAGTCGATCCCCGTCGGGGTCCTGGGTTCCGCACCCGCGGAGATCGCCGCGTCGCTCGAACAGGGCCGGAATCTCACCGTCGAGCGGATGGCGGACGAAAGTGCCGCCGCCCAGGCGCTTCGCACAGGGGATGTGGCGCTCATCGTCGCCGCCGATTCGGCGGGCGGGGTCGAGTACCGCTTCGATCCCTCGCGGCCCGAGGCCGCCATCGCCCGCCTCGCCGCGGACGAAGCCATCCAGCGCGGCGCCGGGCGGCGCGATCCCCTCGCCGTGCGCGAGGCGACGGTGAGCGAGCGGGGATCGCGCTACATCGACTTCTTCATCCCCGGACTCCTCGGGCTCAACCTCATGGGGAGCGGGGTCTGGTCCATCGGCTTTGCCGTGGTCACGGCGCGGAAGCAGAAGCTCCTCAAGCGGCTCGTGGCGACACCGATGTCGCGCTCCCAGTACCTGATGTCGTTCCTCCTCTCCCGCCTCTTCTTCCTGGTGCTCGAGGTGGCGGTGCTGGTGGGGTTCGGCGCCCTGGTCTTCGACGTGCCGGTCCGCGGCTCCTTCGTCACGCTCGCCGTCGTCTGTCTCGTGGCCGCGCTCACGTTCAGCGCCATCGGCCTCCTCGTCTCGTCGCGCGCGCAGACCGTCGAGGCCGTGTCGGGGCTCGCGAACCTCGTGATGCTCCCGATGTGGATCTTCTCCGGCGTCTTCTTCTCGTCGGCCAACTTCCCGAAGGTGATTCAGCCCTTCATCCAGGCGCTCCCCCTCACCGCCACGGTGGATGCGCTCCGGGCGCACATGCTCCGGGGTGCGTCGCTCGCCTCGCTCTCCGGCGAGCTGCTGCTCCTCGCCGCCTGGCTCGTCGTCCCGTTCGTCGTTGCGCTTCGCATCTTCCGGTGGAGGTAATCCGCATGGCGTCCATCACCCAGCTCCTCGTGGCGGAGCTCGACCGCGAATTTCCCGGCACCCGCCGCACCCTCGAGCGCGTGCCGGAGGGAAGGAACGACTGGAAGCCGCACGAGAAGTCGATGCAGCTCGGGTATCTCGCGGGACTGGTGGCGACGATGCCCGCCTGGATGGTGTCCATCCTCGAGGAGCCGAGTCTCGACCTCGCCGCTCCCGGGCGGTACCGGACCGGCGCCTTCGCCTCCACCGCCGGGCTGGTGGCCGCCTTCGATGCCGCCGCCGGCGAAGCGCGCGCTGCGCTCCTCCGCGCCACGGACGAGCATCTGCTCGCGACCACATGGAAGCTCCTCATGAATGGCCGGATCCTCAGCGAGCAGAACCGCTACGAGGCGCTCCGGGACGGCGCGCTCAATCACCTCTACCATCACCGCGCCCAGCTCACGATCTACCTCCGGCTCAATGGCCGGCCGGTGCCCGGGCTCTACGGGCCGTCGGCGGACGAGAACAACTTCGGCTGAGCCCGGCGCGGGCCTCCGGCACCATCCGCTCGCGGGACCGTGTCGATTTCGGGGATGCCCGTTCGTCGTGATGGCAGGGGACCGATCCGTCGGTCCCTGGGCGACCACTGGAAGCACCTTACCCGGGAGGCAGGATGCGGTTCATGATGATCGTGAAGGCCAACAAGGACTTCGAGGCGGGCCGGCCGCCCGAGCCCAAACTCATGGAGGCCGTGGGCAAGCTGGCGGAGGAGGCGTTCGCCAGGGGGATCATGGTGGATACCGGCGGCCTCGCGCCCAGCTCGATGGGCGCGAGGGTGAAGGTGGCGGGGGGGAAGGTGACGGTCATCGACGGGCCCTTCGCCGAGGCGAAGGAGCTGGTGGGCGGCTACGCCATCATGGAGCTCCCGTCCCGCGAGGAGGCGATCCAGCAGGGCCGGCGCTTCATGCAGCTCCACCGCGACGTGATGGGCCCGACCTACGAGGGTGAGCTCGAGATCCGGCAGATTCTGGGGCCCGGGGACCTTCCTCCCTCACATCACTGACCGGCGTTACCGCGGCCGCACCCGGCGCACGGCGATTCCCTGCTCGTGCGCCAGGAGCCGCGCCTTCCGCTCCAGTCCCCAGCGATACCCGCCCAGCTCGCCCCCCTTCCGGACCGCGCGATGGCACGGCACGACCAGCGCCACCGGGTTCCGCGCGCAGGCGGAGGCCACCGCGCGCACCGCGCGCGGCGCTCCCGCGGCGGCAGCGAGCTCGGCGTAGGAGCGGGTCTCGCCATAGGGGATCCGGCGGAGCTCGCTCCAGACCCGCCGCTGGAGCGGCGTTCCCCCCACGTCCAGCTCGACCGCAAGGTCGGGAAGGGTCCCGGCCAGGTGCGCCGACACCGACTCGGCCCAGCCCCGGAGATCTTCGTTGCCGTCGCCGGTTGCGGCCACGCGCGTGCGCTCCGCGTTGGGGAACTCGTCGGCCAGGGCGCGCTCCAGCTCCGCGTCCTCGTCGCCCAGCATCACCGAGCAGACGCCGCGGTCGGTCGCGGCCACGAGGAGTCGGCCGAAATCGGTCGGCGCCGTCACGAAGCGGATCCGCACTCCCTTCCCGCCGCGGCGGTACGCGGCCGGCGTCATGCCGAGCTGGCGCTCCGCCGCGTCGTACACGCGGCTGCTGGCGCCATAGCCCGCATCGTAGGTGGCTCGGCTCACCGTGGCGCCCGAGCGGAGATGCTCCTTGAGCCGCTCGGCGCGGAGTGCGGCCGCGTACTGACTGGGAGAGACTCCCACCAGCCGCTTGAAGGTGCGCTGGAGGTGATGCGGGCTCATGGCCGCTTCCCGCGCGAGCGCGGCGAGCGTCACCGGCTCGCCGGCGTGCGCCTCGAGCCAGGCGCGCGCCCTGGCCACCGCGCGCTCCGCGGCGCTCTCCTCCGCATTCGGCTCGCATCGCTTGCAGGCGCGGTATCCGGCCGCGGCCGCATCTCCGGGGGCCGCGAAGAACTCGACGTTCGCGCGGAGCGGGCGCCGCGAGGGGCAGCTCGGCCGGCAGTAGACGCCGGTCGTGCGGACCGCGAAGACGAAGGTCCCGTCGAGCGCGGGGTCGCGCTCGAGCACGGCATTCCAGTAGGTGTCCTCGAGTGTCTGTTTCATGCGGAGCGCTCCAGCGCTGGCGCCGCCACCGGGGCAGGCCGGTACGCCGATTCCGGGATCTTCGCGAGCGTGGAGGCGTGCACCCGATCGCCGAGCCCGTAGAAGTGCTGGAAGCTCATCATGAGCGGCCGCCAGCGGTCCGGGTCGATGCGGTCGGAGTACCCCGCCAGCCGCACCGCCTCGGTGGCGTGAACGCGCACGATCCGGAGCTCGAGCGCAATCGAGCGGCCCCGCCGTTCCGGGTCGCGCACCGCGAGCGGGTGCACCGCCTCGAGCACCGCCTCGAGGTGGATCGGGCACTCGAGCGCGCGCGGTGGCGCCACCATCTCGCTCGCCGCGGGCGTGAGTCCCGCCGCGCCGAACTTGTCGCGCACGTGGCGGTAGCCGTTCTGCGCCTTCCATTCGGGCACCGGATCGGAGCCGGTGGTCCGGGCGAGCCGGTCCACCGCAGCTACCTGGTGCACCGACGGAAGGTTCAGCACGCACTCCCCGGTGCGCTGGATGTTGGCCGGCGTGTGCGACCGGGCGCCGAAGCCGAGCATGCAGCTCCGGCCGAGCCACCAGGCGCTCGACATCGGCGCGAGGTTGGCGGATCCGTCCGGATTGGTCGAGCTGACCAGGACTACCGGGGTGCCGAAGTACAGGATAGCGGGGTCGATCGGTCGGTGCATCGGGGTCTCCTCGGTGCCTGGGGCATGTGCCTGTCGCCGCCCCCACCCCCCGGAAGCACGCTCCCGGGATCCGTCCCGCTCGGGACATAGACGGTGGGGGTCAGCAGGGTGGTCGACATGGGCACAATCTCGGGATTCGAGGAGACGGCAACTACCCGAATCGTGCGCTCAAATTCGGGGAGGAGATCGGGGCTGGATGGCTGACGACCGGGACGCCCCGGCCGGGGAAACGACGGAGGCACGGGAGCGCGGAGGGCACGGAGGACGACTCAGACAGTCACCGCAGGGGCAAGAAGGGTGCAGGGCGCCTGAATAGCAATGGCCAGGCGCCCCGCGGTGTCCCTGCCCGTGCGGCGATGTCGGTTCAGCCGACTCCCCAGAGCGCCCGCGCCTCTTCCGCGATGACCTCCGGCATCTCCTCCGGGAAGAAGAGATTCGCCCCCTCGATCCGGCGGACGCCGCGGGAGTGCGGGAAGGTCCGGTCGAGCCAGTCGGGGCTCGCGGCGCTGAAGATCGTGTCCCCGGTCCCCCACACGACCCGGAGGGGCACCGGGCTCTCCCTGAGCGCGGGCTCGAGCGCCACGAGGGGGTTCTCCGCCAGCGCGATGCAGTAGTCGTGCAGCTGCTTCTTCCGGAGCGGCGAGCTCGCCAGCGGCGCGAGGTAGCACTCGATCGTCTCCGCGCTGAGCGCGGTGGGCCGGGTATAGCAGCACCCGGCGAGCCCGCTCGGGAGGAGCGAGCGTGTCGGGTCCGCGAGCTGCGGCGCCAGGTTC
>DASTYH010000215.1:0-4374 GCA_035765075.1 Gemmatimonadales bacterium | reverse complement strand
TCGGCGCCGAGGGGGTGTATGCGCGCGTGGGCCTCGCCACCGACGAGGAAGTGCTGGCGGGCGCCGATCCCGGCACCGCGGCCACGGGCCAGCTCATCATCCCGGTTCCCGCCGGCAGGGACGCCGCGGACTTTGCCGACGCGCTCCGGCGCGCGGTGCCCGACCTCGCGGCGGGCTCGCTCGCGCTCGACCTCGCGGGGCAGTCGGAGTTCGGCAGTCTCATCGGGCGCGAGGGGCGGATCGTGCGGGTGGAGGTCTCCGCGCCGAGGCCGGAGGTGGCCGAGCAGTGGGCGGCGCGGGCGCGGGACTCGCTCACCGGGATCGCGTCGCTGGCGGACGTGCGGGACGCCTATGCCGGAACGCAGCCGCAGGTGGAGATCGAGCTCGAGCGGCAGCGGATCGCGGAGCGCGGGATCTCGATCGACGAAGTGGCCAACGCGCTCGCCGGCGGGCTCGGCGGCGTCGAGGCAAGCGAGCTGCGCGAGACCGATCGGCGGACCCCCATCCGGGTGCGCTTTGCCGGGAGCGCCAACGAGAATCTCACGGCCGCGCTCGCCACCACCGTGGACGGTGTCCCCGTGGGCCAGCTCGTCTCGGTGCGGGAGACCCGCGCGCCGATCGAGGTGGTGCGCGTGGGCCAGCGGCCGGTCTCGGTCGTGGAGGCAGTGGTGGAGCAGGGGGGCACGGCGCGCGCCACTGCCGACGTGAGCCGGGCGCTCTCCACGCTGGAGGCGCCCGCGGGGCTCCGCTGGGAGATCACCGGCGCCGACGTCGAGCAGCGGCGCACCTCGCGCGAGCTCGCGATCGTGGCTGTGCTCTCGGTGGCGCTCGTCTTCCTGGTGCTCGCGGGCGAGTTCGGGAGCTTCACCACACCGCTCGTGGTCATGACCACGGTACCGCTCGCCGGCACCGGCGGGCTCTTCGCCCTCTGGCTCACCGGGCAGAGCATCAATGCGGTCTCGATCATCGGCATGATCGTGATGATCGGCATCGCCGACAACGACGCGGTGGTGAAGCTCGACGCCATCCGGCGGTTCCGCGCCCAGGGCCACTCGATCGATGACGCCGTCCTCCTCGGCGGGCGCCAGCGGCTCCGCGCCATCGCCATGACGTCGCTCACCACCATCACCGGCGTCCTCCCCCTCGTCTTCGGCTTCGGGAGCGGGGGCGAGCTCTACCAGCCCCTCGCCGCCGGCGTCATCGGCGGCTCGGTGACGGCGACACTGGTGACGTTCTTCCTGATGCCGACCGCCTACGCGGTGGTGGAAAGGTGGAAGGAGGGAAGGGTGGAAGGAGAGGTGCGTCCGGCATCCCCGTCCGTCCGTCCGACCGTCCGACTGTCCGACCTTCCGACTTTCCGACCTCCCGACCCGTGATCCGCTGGTCCGCCCACCGCCCCGCCGTCGTCTGGGCCACCTGCGCCGCGCTCCTCCTCGCGGGGGGCGTGGCGTTCACGCGGCTCCCGCTCGCCTCGCGCACGACAGTGGAGCTGCCGCGACTCTCGGTGGAGGTGACGTGGCCGGGCGCCGCCGCCGAGCTGGTGGAGATGTACCTCACCTCCCCGATGGAAGCGGTGATACAGTCGGTGCGGGGCGTGAAGAAGACGAGCAGCGAGTCCGCCGAGGGTGTCGCGAGCATCACCATCGACCTCGAGCCGACGGCCGACGTCCAGCTCGCCCGGCTCAATATCATGGAGCGACTCGAGACGGTGTCCCCGGAATTTCCCGCGGGGGCGTCGAGTCCCTTTCTCAGCAACTACGCGCCCGAGGAGCTGGAGGAGGCGCCGCTCCTCCGCTACGGCATCACGGGGCCCTATACGCCCGGCGCGCTCGGCCGGATTGTGCGGGACGAGATCGAGCCGCGGGTGAGCGCCGTGCCCGGCGTGGCCAGCGCCTCGAGCTACAACCCCGCCGAGATCGGCGTTGCCGTCACCTACGACGCGCAGCAGCTCCGGCAGCTCGGCATCTCGCCGGCGGCGCTCGGCCAGGCGCTCGCCGATTCCCGGAAGGTGCAGTCGCTGGGGGAGGAGGGGCGGGGCGCCACCGAGCGGCGCGTGGTGCTCCGCGACGAGCCGGGCGCCATCGAGGAGCTGGCCGACCTTCCCGTCATCGGGCAGGGGGGGCGCGTCTACCGGCTCGGCGAGTTCGCCTCGATCCGCCTCGACGAGGACGACCGCGGCTACTTCAATCGCATCAATGGCCAGACCGCCGTGTCGATGTCGGTCACCCGCCTCCCTGGGGCCGACGCCATCAGGACGGCGGCCGCCGTCCGCGAGCTCATGACGGAGCTCGGCCCGTCGCTGCCGCCCGGCGTCCGCCTCCGCGTTCAGAACGACGAGAGCGTGGAGCTCGAGAAGCAGCTCGACGAGCTGATGCTTCGGGGTGCGATCGCATTCGCCGCCGTTCTCCTCGTGCTCGCGCTCTCGCTCCGGAACGCAAAGTCGGTGGGGCTCGTGATGGGGAGCGCTGCCGTGGCGCTCGCGGGCACCGCCCTCGGCCTCTATCTCCTCGACATTCCCGCCAATCTCCTCACCCTCGCCGGCCTCGGTATGGGGATCGGGATCCTGGTGCAGAACGGGCTGGTGGTGGTCGAGCGCCTCCGCTCCGTGCCCGATACGGCGGAGGGACGCGCGCAGGCGGGACGCCGGATCCTCCCCGCGGTCTTCGGATCCACCCTCACCACGGCGGTGGTCCTCTTCCCCTTCCTCTATCTCCAGGGGAACGCGCGCGCCGCGTTCATCCCCTTCGCCGCCGCCTTTGCGCTCGCGCTCGGCTGGTCGGTGCTCTCCGCGGTGGTGATGATACCGGCGCTCGGCGCGGGGCACGGGCTCCACGGGCGCGGATGGCCGAAACTCCGGAGCGCGTACGGGAGCGTGGTGGGGCGCATCGTCCGGTGGCGCTGGGTGACGCTCGTGCTCACGACGGCGTTCCTCGGCGTCCTCGCGTGGGGCTTCGTGAAGAAGGTGCCGAAGTCCTCCTTCGGCGGCTTCTGGTTCGGCGAGCGCACCACGCTCTCGGCGAGCCTCTCGTTCCCCCGCGGCTCCGACCCGGAGAGTCTCGACCGCGGCATGCGGGAGTTCGAGGAGATCGTCGTCGGGGTGCCGGGCGTCGAGGAAGTGACGACCCAGGGTCGCCCGGAAGGGGCGTTCATGCGCGTCGTCTTCGAGAAGGACGCGGGCCTGGGCCCCCTCCCGTACGAGATGCAGGATGCGCTCACCCAGCGCGCGCTCCTGATCGGCGGCGCGCAGGTTTCGGTGCAGGGGCGCGGCCCCGGCTTCTACGGAGGCGGCGGCTCCGGCGGGATCTCCACCTACCGCGTCAAGATCCTGGGCTACTCCTTCTCCGGCGTCGAGCAGCTGGCGAAGGACCTCCAGCGGCGGCTCGAGCGGATCCCGCGGGTGCGCGGCGTGGACATCAACGCGGGGAGCTTCTTCCGCCGCGAGCGGAGCGTCACCGTGGTCCTCGAGCCCGATCGCGCCGCGCTCGCGCGGAACGGGCTCACCGCCGCGGACTTTGCCAATGCCGTCGCGCGGGAAGTGCGGGGGCCAGTCGGCTCGCGGCGGCTCGACATCGGCGGAGAGGAGATCCAGGTCACGCTCAAGAGCGCCGGCACGCGCGAGCGCCAGCTGGCGGACCTCCGGAACGCGCTCCTTCCGAACGACGCCGGCACCCCCGTCCGCATCGGCGACGTGGCGCGGGTGGAGGAGCGGGAAGGGCTCAGCAGCATCAGCCGGGAGGATCAGCAGTACGTCCGGATCGTGAGCTATGAGTTCCGCGGGCCGCCGAAGCTCGCCGAGCGGACGCACAAGGCGTTCATGGCCTCCATCTCGGTGCCGGCCGGCTACTGGGTGGGAGACGACGAGTTCGCCTGGGGCGCCGACGACAGCGGGAAGGGGCTCTGGCTCGTCTTCGGCGTGGGCGTGGTGCTCGTCATCCTCGCCGTGGCGATGGTCTTCGACTCCGTCTGGGCGTCGGCGATGGTCTTCCTCAGCCTCCCCCTCGCGCTGGCGGGGGTGATCGCCGCCTTCTGGATCGCGGGGGCGTCGTTCAGCCGCGAGGCGGCGGTCGGGGTGATCCTCGTGGTGGGGCTGTCGGTCAATCAGGCGATTCTGCTGGTGGATGCGGCGCTGGAAAGGAGGCGGGCGGGGGGCTCGGCGCTCGACGCTCGGGGCTCGGGGCTCGGCGTGAAGGATGTCGTCGAGGCAGCGGAGGAGCGGTCGGGGATGATCGTGCTGGTGACGCTGACCACCGTGGCGAGCCTCGTCCCGCTCGCCGTCGGCACGGAGAGCGACAGCCTCTTCGGCGCGATTGCGCTCGCCACGACGGGCGGGACGGTGGCCGGCACGCTCGGCGCTATGTTCGTGCTCCCCGCACT
>DASTYH010000214.1:0-3630 GCA_035765075.1 Gemmatimonadales bacterium | reverse complement strand
GGTCAAGAAATCAGATCATCCGACGAATTCGACCGCGACACGCTCCGGTACGAGCCCCGCCTCGAAGGCACGGTCGAGCAGCGTCTGCACCGCCAGCCGCCCCCGATCCCCGTAGTCCACCGTCCATTCGTTCACGTACATGCCGACGAAGGTGTCGGTGCGCTCGTCCCCGATTCCGCGATTGTACTGACGCGCATGCGCGAGCGCCGGGGCGCGGTGCTCCAGCGCATAGACGATGCTCGCGCGGAGATCCCGGCCGACCTGCGCGATCACCGCATCGCCGAGGTCCCGCCGGACGACGTTCCCGCCGAGGGGAAGGGGAAGGCCCGTCTCCGCCATCCACCAGGCGCCGAGATCCTGCCAGAGATGGAGCCCGTCGTCGGCGTACGTCAGCTGGCCCTCGTGAATGAGGAGCCCGACGTCCACCGCGCCCCGGTGCACGGCGTCCTCGATCGCGTCGAACGGCATGACGACGGGCTCGACCTCCGGCTGGTAGAGCTGCAGGGCGAGCCACGCGGTGGTCCGGAGGCCGGGCACCCCCACGCGGCGCCCGCGGAGCGCGGCGCGCGGGTCGTCCGGCGCCGGGGTCCGCGCCACCAGCCGGGGCCCGTAGCCGTCGCCCATGGAGGAGCCGGAGTTGAGGAGGGCGTACTGCCGCCAGAGATAGGCGTACGCGTGGATGGACACCGCGGAGACATCGAGCTCGCCGCGCGCCGCGCGCTGATTGAGCGACTCGATGTCCGAGAGCTCGTGGACGTACTCGAGATCGCCGGTGTCGAGCTTTCCGGCGGCGAGGGCGTAGAACATGAAGGCGTCGTCCGAATCGGGGCTGTGGGCGACGCGGATGATGCGGGTCACTCGGCTTCTCCCTGGGCTCGCTGTCTGAACTCGTCCAGCACATTGCGATGGTCCACGTACTCCGCGCGGCCGGCGGCGATCTCCCGGTCCCACGCGGCGGCGAACTCCCGGTACGCCGCGTTCAGGCGCGTGGTGTCGCCCCGGATCGCGGCGACGTCCCCGCGCACGACGTAGGCGAGGAGGTACCCGGGGACCGCCTGCAGCATCGAATCGGTGAGGGCCAGCGCCTCGGCGACGCGGCCGACCTGGGCATGGAGCACCGCGGCGTGATAACGCTCGTCGGGACCGGCCGCGGGAAGCTGGGCGTAGGCGCCGAGCGCCATGGGCGTGAAGTTCACGACGGTGGCGGTGTCCCCCCGCCCCGCGGCTTCCATCACGCGATTGTACAGACGGAGGAAGCGCTCGGTGGGGGACATCTGGCTGATGTCGGGCGCCGGCCCCGTGGGGAGCCCGCCACCGGGGTCGCCGCTGAAGCCGCCGGGGCCCGCATTCCCGGCGTTGGCCATGTCGGGGGTGCGCTCGCCGGGCACGCCCGCGAGCACCCGGTAGCCGACGATCCCCACCAGCAGGAGGACGAGCGCACCGGCCACGATCCACGCCGCCTTCTCCGGGCGGCTCCCCGCCGACGCCGAGGCGGCGGGTGCGGCCCCGGCGGCGGCGCCGCAGCGATGACAGAATCGGGCCTGCGGCGAGAGCTCGGCCTGACAGGCGCGGCAGGTGCGCGCGCCGAGCGGCGTCCCGCAGCTGGCGCAGTACTTCCCGGTGCCCGGGGTCCCGCAGGCCGGGCAGGGGCGGGCCGACGATGGTGATGTCATGCCGGGAAAATAGCGGCACCGGCGCCTTTGCGGGACGTTCCCGGCGCGATAAGTTGGCGCATGCCTCGACCCGAACAGACCGAGTTCCCGACCGACCTCTCCGGCGCCTCCCGCGGCGATCTCCTGGCGCTCGCGGAGCGCTTCGGCGTCAACTTCCTCCGGCTGCAGTTCACCGACATCCTCGGGGTCAACAAGAACGTGGAGGTGCCGCGGAGCCAGTTCGCCAAGGCGCTCGACGGCGAGGTCATCTTCGACGGCTCGTCCATCGAGGGGTTCGTGCGGATCGAGGAAAGCGACATGCTCCTCAAGCCGGACCTCGCGACGTTCCGGCTCCTGCCCTACGGGGAGGACGCCGGGCGGGTGGCCCGGGTCCTCTGCGACATCTACACCCCGGACGAGCAGCCGTTTGCGGGCTGTCCCCGGATGACGCTCAAGCGCCAGCTCGAGCGGGCCCGGAAGCTCGGATTCTCGATGATGGCGGGGTGCGAGGCGGAGTTCTTCCTCTTCGAGCGGGGCGAGGGCGGCGGACCCACGACCACCACCCACGACGACGCGAGCTACTTCGACCTCGGACCGGTGGATCACGGGGAGGACATCCGGCGCGTCATCGTGGAACAGCTGGTGCGGATGGGGTTCGAGGTGGAGGCGGCGCACCACGAGGTCGCCCGCGGGCAGCACGAGATCGATTTCCGCTATGCCGACGCGCTCACCACCGCAGACAACCTCGCCACCTTCCGCTTCGTGGTGCGGAACGTGGCGGCCCGGTTCGGCTACATGGCGTCCTTCATGCCGAAGCCGATCGAGGGGATCAACGGCAGCGGGATGCACACCCACCAGTCCCTCTTCCGCGGTCCGGGACAGAACGCCTTCTACGATCCCGACGCCGAGCATCAGCTGAGCCGGGTGGCGCTCAGCTATATCGAGGGCCTCCTCCAGCACGCGCGCGGCTTCTGCGCCATCACCAACCCGCTGATCAACTCGTACAAGCGACTGGTGCCGGGCTACGAGGCGCCGATCAACGTGGCGTGGTCGATGCGGAACCGCTCGCCGCTCGTGCGGATCCCGGACCGGCGGGGCACCGGCACCCGCTGCGAGCTGCGCATGCCCGATCCGAGCGCCAACCCGTACCTCGCGCTGGCGGTGCAGCTCGCCGCCGGGCTCGACGGGGTACAGCGGAAGCTGGAAGTGCGCGAGCCGGTGAGCCGGAACATCTTCACCATGAGCTACCGGGACCGGCGGAAGTACCGGATCGACGAGCTGCCGCGTGACCTGCACGAGGCGCTCGAGCAGCTGGAGAAGGACGACGTCGTCAAGGACGCGCTCGGCCCCCATCTCACCGAGCGCTTCCTCGAGGCCAAGCGGAAGGAAGTCGAGGCCTACAACCGCCACGTGAGCGCGTGGGAGATCGAGCGGTATCTGGGGAGCTACTAGGATTCGGCAAAGAGCCGACGACCTCCCCGTCTACCGTCTACTGTCTACCGTCTACTGTCTCTCCTCCCCTCACCCCATCCACCCGAACGTCACCCGCCCCATCGGTGTCGGGACGCGCAGGCGGGCGGGGATGCGGCGGGCGTCGTCGGTGAGCCAGATGTGGCTCGTGAGGCCCGCGGCGGCCACGGAGAGCGCGATGCACGAGACTTCCTCCCCGGAGGGCAATTCGATCCGCTCGCGGCCGAGCACGCGCACGCGGACGGGATTGTAGCCGTTCTTGAAGTAGCCGCGAACGCTGAAGGACTCGCCGGGCCGGAGCGGCAGCGTGCGCAGATAGTAGAGGAAGGCGAGCTCGTCGAGCGGGGTGGCGGGAGCGGTCCACGCCTCGCTCTCTCCCTCGAGCCGGTAGCGCGTGGAGTCGGGGATGAGCCGGTAGCGCTCGTCGGTGGCTTCGCCCCGGAACGTCGCGCGGCGGTGGAAGCGGCGGGAGGTGAACTTGTCGACCCCCACCCAGGAGGTCATGGCG
>DASTYH010000213.1:0-3964 GCA_035765075.1 Gemmatimonadales bacterium | reverse complement strand
CGGTGCGCCAGGTGCTGGAGCATGCGGGGCGGGGGGCCTGCACCGTCCACACGCTCAGCGAAGTGTCGGCGATTCACGGGGGGGACCGCATCGAGCGGGTCACGCTGCGCCACGTGAAGACGAAGGAGGAGCACGATCACGTCGTGGATGCGCTCATTCCCCAGCTCGGCTTCCACTCCGACCTCGGCGCCATCCGCGAATGGGGGCTCGATACCGACCGGGCCGACATCAGGGTGGATCAGGTCATGTCCACCAACGTTCCCGGCATCTATGCGGCGGGTGACATCACGTCATATCCGGGAAAGCTCAAGCTGATCGCCGTGGGCTGCGGGGAGGCGTGCATCGCCGTGAACAACGCGGTCCACCTGATCAACCCCAGGGCCAAGGTGAACCCGGGGCACTCGTCGAATCTCGCGATCTTCGGCCAGGCGGAGTAGCCGGGACGCGCCCTTCTCGAGCGGCGTCCGACCGCTCACCGCCCGCGTGCTCTCCGTCACGGCGCCGGCAATGTCGCCGCCGTACCTTCGGCCCATGCTTCTCCTCCTTGTGCGCCACGCGCGCGCTGCCGAACGGGACGCCGACCGGTGGCCCGATGACTCACTCCGGCCGCTGACCAATCTCGGCCGGGAGTTTCATGCTGAAATCAGCCGGGCCCTCGGCCGGCTGGGCTGCCCGCCGGAAGGGGTGCTGGCGAGTCCCTGGGTCCGGGCGTGGCAGACCGCCGAGCTGATGATCGAGGAGATGGAGCTGGACCTCGAGCCGGTCCGCTCCGACGCCCTGGCCGACGACGTCGATCTGGAAGCGATTCGCCGGGATATCGAGGCGCTGGGACGGGTCACGGTGGTGGCGCTGGTGGGGCACTCCCCGTGGATCGAGGAGCTCGCCTCGCTCCTCCTCACGGGGACCGCCGATGGTATCACCATCGACTTCCCCAAGAGCGGCGTCATGGCCCTCGATGTGGACCGGGTGGCCCCCGGCGCCGGAACGCTGCGTTTCTTCCTCCGTCCGAAGCACGTCCGGGACATGCGGCGGCGCAAGAAGAAGGCGTAGCCGCTACCTCCCCCTCGCCATCTCCTCGACGATCGAATCGATCCGCGCCAGCGCCGCGCGGCCGCCCGCCGTATGGTGGTTGGCCTGGATCGAGAAGGTGAGCAGCCGGCCCTTCGGGGTCTCGATGTAGCCCGAGAGGGTGTTCACCCGCGAGATGCTCCCCGTCTTGGCCCGGACCCGGCCTTCGAGCGGCGTTCCGAGGAAGCGGGTCCGCAGGGATCCGCGCATGCCGCTCTGCGGGAGGCCTGCGGCGAAGGTGGACCAGCGGGGGTGCTTCCGCATGTAGCTGAGGATCTGAGTGAAGGCGAGGGGGCTCACGAGGTTCTCCGCCGCGAGCCCCGACCCGTCGAACACCGAGAACTGAGCAGAATCCACCCCCACCGAATCGATCAGGAAGCGTCGCTCCACCCGGATCCCCTCCGCCCAGGACCCGGCAGTGCCGAATTGCCTGCCGAGCTGCTTGAGGAGGACCTCGGCGTAGAGGTTCTGGCTCGTGTTGAGGATCGGAAAGATCCAGTCGCGAAGCGGCCGGCTCGCCACCTCCGCAAGCGGCGCCGAGCGCCGGGCATGCGCGTAGGCGAGGGAGTCGGTGGTGGCGCGCGTCTCCCCCGTGACCGAAATCCCCGCCTCGGCGAGGAGGCTCCGCATGGCGCGCGCCGCAAAGAGGTTCGGATCGGGGATCGCGAAGTAGTCGGTGCCCCCCCGGTGATCGAGCGCGACCGTTCCTTCCGCCCACGCCTCGTGCGTTCCCAGGGTCCGCCACATCTCGTCCCCGATCGTCGTCCGCCCCCCCGCCTCCACCGTCCGGGTGCGGTTCTCGAAGTGGAGGCCATGGTAGTCGGGGGAGAGCGTCAGCACCGCCGGCGCGCCGACCGACGGGCCCGGCTTCCAGCTGATGTCCACGCTGTTGTCGTTGAGGGTGAGGCCGCTCACCGGCGCCGCGTACCACCAGAAGGTGTCGTAGTAGTCCCAGGCCGGATGGATGATCGTCGGCTCGAAGTAGCTGCCGTCGCCCACGATCGCGCCGTTCACCGTGCGGATGCCCCGGGCCCTGAGCCCGTCCACCAGCTTCCGGAGGGGCCCGGCGGGGTCGCGGTCGCACGCATCCACCGCCATGGTGTCCACCGCATAGCAGCGCACGCCGAAGGCAGGGTCGCCCCGGCCATAGAGCACGAGGTCGCCCTGAAGGACCCCGTCGACGACGGGGCCGGTGCCGTAGAGACTCGTGTGCACGCGGAAGTCCGGATCGAGCAGCGCCGCGGCGACCGCGGTCACGACCAGCTTGGTGTTGCTGGCCGGCGTGAACATCCGGTCGGCGTTGCGGCCGTAGAGGAGCTTCCCCCGCTCGTCCACCAGCGCCACGCCCCAGATGCTGTGCCGGAACGGCTCGGCGTCGAGGAGGGCGTCGAGGCGGCGAGAGGACTGGGCGTGGAGGTCGGACGGTCGGACGGTCGGAAGGTCGGACAGCGAAATCGACGCGACGATGGCTATGACGCGCAGTAGCCCTGTCGCCTGCCGCCGTCCGACCGTCCGACCGTCCGACTGTCCGACTTCAGTCATACGCCACCCGCGGATCCACTTTCGCATAGACCAGATCGGTAAGAAGGTTGACCATCACGAAGACGAAGCTCAGGAAGAGGATGCTGCCCTGGACCGCGGGGAGGTCACGCTTTTCGATGGCGGTGAGCACGTACCGGCCCACCCCCGGCCAGGAGAAGATCGTCTCCGTGAGGATCGAGCCGGTGAGGTAGCTGCCGAAGTCGAGGCCGAGGACGGTGACGATCGGAAGGAGCGCATTGCGGAGCGCGTGGGAGAGGACCACCGGGCGTTCGCGAAGTCCCTTGGCCCGGGCGGTCCGGACGAAGTCGCTGTTCAGCACTTCCTGCATCGCCGCGCGGGTCATCCGCGAGAGGAACGCCACCGAGCGCATCCCCAGCGTCACCGCCGGAAGTACGAGGAAGGCGAGCCCGCCGTACCCCGAGGGCGGGAACCAGCGGAGCATGACCGCGAAGATGAGGATGAGGAGCAGCCCCACCCAATACACGGGGAAGGAGACGCCGGCGTAGGCAAGGAGCGCGGAGGCGCGGTCTCCCCAGGAGCCCGGGCGCCATGCGCCATAGACGCCGATGGCGATCCCGACGATCGCCGCGAAGATCATGGCGGCGCCCGCGAGCCGGAGGGTCGCCGGGAAGCGCTCGATCAGGTCCTGGGTGATCGGCCGCCCGGTGATGTACGACTTGCCGAGGTCGCCCTGCGCCACGCGGCCCACATAGCGCGCGAACTGGGTGGGAAGGGGGTCGTCCAGCCGGAGCTCCTGCCGGAGCCGGGCCATCGTGGCGGCATCCGCCCGCTCCCCCACCATCGCCTGCACCGGGTCCCCGGGGGCGACGTAGAGGAGCAGGAACGTCACCATCAGCACGCCGAGGAGCGTCGGAACGAGGAGGATCAGGCGGAGGGTGAGGAAACGGGCCATCGGCTCAGCGCGTGATCACGGCGTCGGTCCAGCGCTGTCCGGTGAAGACCAGGGGGATCTTCCATCCTTCCAGCTCCCGCTGCGTGGCCCAGACGTCCACGGGGAACCAGAGAAAGATCCACGGGGCGAGCTCGAAGATCCGCGCGTCCGCCTCGCGGGCGAGCCGGACCTTCTCCGCCTCATCCGTCGTGGTCCGGAGACGGACGATCATGGAGTCGAGAGCCCGGTCCGTGAGAAAGGCGTAGTTGCCGCCCGGTCCATGGCTCGCGGAGTGGAAGAGGGGGTAGGTGAAGTTCTCCGGATCGGGATAGTCGGCGTACCAGTCGCCGAGGAAGAGGTCGGTCTCGCCGTTACGGACCGCGGCGCGAACGCTGGTGGCGTCGCGCTGCACGATCTCCACCGTGACGCCGACGTCGGCGAGGTCCTGCTGGACCGCCTGCG
>DASTYH010000212.1:0-2563 GCA_035765075.1 Gemmatimonadales bacterium | reverse complement strand
GCCGCTCCCGCCGCTACCGCCAACGCACTCACCCCCACCAGCCCGACGAACCCCGCATATCCGATACTCCACCACGTCCGCTGCTCGGCGAGGGTGAGCCACGGCTCCACCACGACGGGATAGGCGAGGAGCGCCAGGAGGCTTCCGGCGTTGCTCGCGGCGTAGAGGAAGTAGGGATCGGCCGCGGCGGGGTGGCGGCTCGAGGCGAGCCACCGCTGCAGGAGCGGGCTCGTCGTCGAGAGGAGAAAGAACGGCGCCGAGATCGAGAGCGTGAGGAGGAGGAGGAGCCATCCCACCGGCTCCGCCTCCGCCGGGGGCGCGCCGAGCCGGAGCCGGATCGGGAGGAGGGCGAGGGAGACAACGAGGAGCGCGAGGTGGAGCCCCATCTGCCAGCGCCGGGCGAGCCGCCGGGTGGCCACGTGCGCGTAGAGGTAGCCGGCCAGGAGCGCCAGCTGGAAGAAGAGGACGCAGGTGTTCCAGACCGCCGCGCCGCCTCCCATGAGCGGGAGGACCATGCGGCTGAACATCGGCTGGAGGAGGAAGAGGAGGAACGCGCTCCCGAAGATCGTGAGGGTGAGGGCCGGGAGCGCCAGGGCGGGCGGCGCCACGCTACGGGACGCGGCCGCGGAGGGAGCCGAAGAAGCCCGCGATCGATTCCCAGCGGAGCGCCCCCGCCGCCAATGCGAGGACGACCCCGACGAGCACGAGGAGCAGGAAGGGGACGAGGTTGGGAAGCCGCCGCGCGTAGCCGCACCAGGGACAGGGTCCGCTGTCCGGGTTCATCTCCTTGCCGCAGCGGCGGCACGGTTGCAGGCGCGTGGTGGCCACGGGAGTAAAGTAGTCGGATACCCTGTCGGCCCGGATGGCCGGTCGGCCCGGATTGCCGGTCGCGTTCCGCCCCGGCGCGCTGGTGACGCATGCTACCGCGCGCGCGCCGGGAAGTCGGCATACTTCCCGCACCACCCGAGGAGCAATCCCATGGCCAATGCCGATCGCAACGATCTCCGGAAGAGCCGCATCCGCGCGGACCGCAACGAGCGCGAGGAAGTCCCCGTCCAGCCCGGCGCCACCGGCCGGGACCCTGACGAGCCGGTGTCGGAGGAGGAGGCGAAGAAGGCGACGAAGACGTACGGGAAGACGGGGAAGACGGTGTGAAGACGGTGGGCGGTAGACGGTAGGCGGTAGTCGGGGTGTGCTGCGGGCATCCGGGCATACCGCCGTCAGCCCGAGCGTACGCTGGCGTCCCGGGCGACGTACTGTCATCCCGAGCGCAGCGAGGGACCTGCTCAGCCGCGGTCGATTGCCCGCTGAGCAGATCCCTCGCTGCGCTCGGGATGACTCCTACCTGACTACCTGGCCACCCCGCCTACCGTCCACTGCCTACTGCCTACTGGTCTTTCGCCCGGTCGTCCGGCATCGCGTCGTCACGATCGGGGTCGAGGGCCACGTCGTCGGTGAAGTGGATGACTTCCACCTTCGACGGCGTGCCGGCGAAGATCCAGGTATGGCTCTTCCCCGCCTCGATGTTCACGTTCGGGATCGTCACGAGCGGGCGCTCGCGGCCCTCGGTGCGCACTTCGAGCGTGCCGCGGACCGGGTCCTCCTCGTTCCACCCCGCCTCCCGCGAGAAGTTCACGCCGTCCACCAGCGCATTCTCGTTCCCGCGCACGAACACGCTGATCTCGTCGTCGAGCCCGCTGATGGCGTGCACGAAGCGGACGCGCGCCTTCCCGCTGGTGATCGGCTTGAGGTCGTCATCGAGCACGCGGAGCGTGCCGTCGTCGTCCTGGTCGGCATCGTCGTCGGGGAGGGCGATGATCGTGTAGTGCCCGCCGTTGCCGAGCTTCTCGCGGTTCTCCGCCAGCGCGTCGTCATCGGCGCGGGCGCCCGCGTTCACCACCTTGAAGCCGAAGTAGTCGTCCGGCATTTCCCGGAACTCCGTCACCGAGCGGAAGGCCACGCCCTCGAAGGCGAGTGAGTCGCCGGCGTAGATGCTGGTCGCGCCGCCGGGCATCGCGTTCACCACGCGGACGAGCGCGTTGTCGCGCTCCTCGACCGCTTCCGCCGTTGGCGTGGTGGAGACGCCGCCTTCCTTCTCCGTCGTCACGGCGCCGGTATCGCGCGACTCGTTGCAGGCTGCGGCCAGGACGATCGCGCCGCTCGCCATCAGGCCGCCGAAGAGTCGATTCGTTGTGCGCATCTCTCCCTCGCTCGTTCAGTGTATGTCGAAGGCGCCGGCAACCGCTCCCGGCGTCTCGTGCGCCACCTTCGAAGCGAGGGAGGTTAACCTTCCGCGCCGGCATCCGATGTGACCCGCCTCACCGCGTCAACCTCTTGCAGGACAATCACTTGAAACCACCGCCCCAGGCGGGTTGACTCCGCCCGCCCCCCCGTGCTGATTGCTCCTCCCCCGGGGCCGAGCGCCCCCGTCGGGGGCCCCGGAGGCCCCCGGCGTCGCCCATGGAAGAGAAGCCGATGTCCCGCAATGCGTTGCACGTTCCAGTCGAGCCGCGGGCGGCCGCGGGGGGCCGCCCCGGCGGGGCGCCGCCGGCGGCGCCCCCCC
>DASTYH010000211.1:0-2243 GCA_035765075.1 Gemmatimonadales bacterium | reverse complement strand
CACCACGTCGGCCAATACGATCTTCCTCCAGTCCACGGCACCGCTCTACATCCTGATCCTGAGTCCGCTCATCCTGCGCGAGCGGATCCGCGGCCGGGACGTGGCCTTCATGGTGGCGGTCGGCATCGGGCTTGCGCTCTTCTTCATCGAGCGCGAGCCGCCGCGAGCCACGGCGCCGGACCCCGTCCTGGGCAACGTCCTCGCCGCGGTGAGCGGCCTCACCTGGGCGTTCACCGTCATCGGGCTCCGGTGGCTCGGCAGCCACGCCACCGCCAATGCGGCGTTTCCCGCCGTGGTGGCCGGCAACCTGATGGCGTTCCTCGTGGCGCTCCCCCTGGCACTCCCGGTGGCAGGCGCCGCGCCCTCCGACTGGCTCACGATCGCGTACCTCGGCGTCTTCCAGATCGGCGTTGCGTACATACTCCTCACGCGCGGCATCCGGCATCTTTCCGCGCTCGAGGCCTCCGTGCTCCTCCTCGTCGAGCCGGCGCTCAATCCGATCTGGTCGTGGGCCATGCATGGCGAGACGCCGAGCGCGTGGGCGCTCGCCGGCGCGGCGGTCATCTTCGGCGCGACGACGATCCGCACCTGGTACGAATCGCGGGTGGCGGTGGCCGCGTGAGCGCCGTGGCCGCGTGAGCGCCGTGGCCGCATGAGCTCCGTCGACGGACTCATCGAGACGGTCCGGGTGCGAATGGGCCGGGCGCCGCTCTGGCCGCTCCATGCGGCGAGACTCGCGCGGAGCGCCGCGGCGCTCGGTCTCGATCTCCCGCCGGTGACGGCACCGTCGGGAGGCGCCGACCGGATCGTGCGGATCGTGGCGAGGCCCGGCGGGGCGGAGATCGAGGAGCGTGCCGTCTCGCCGGCCGCTCCGATCGACCTGGTGTTCTCGCGGGTTCCGCATCTTCCGTATCCCCACAAGATGACCGCGCGCGCCCGATTCGATGGCGCGCTCCGGGAGGCGGAACAGGGCGGGGCGGGCGAGCCGCTCCTCGTCACGGAGGCGGGGTGGGTGGCCGAATGCGCGCGCTGGGCGCTCTTCTGGTGGGAGGGAGAGCGGCTCGCGGCGCCGCCGCTCACGCTCGGCATTCTGCCGAGTGTCGCGCGCGCTCGGATCGAGGCGCTGGTGGGCGGAATCGTCGAGCGGCGCGTGACCCGGGAGACCTTGCCACGGCGTGGGCTCTTCCTGGCGAATGCGGCGCGGGGAATCGTGGAAGTCGCGTCCCTGCATGGTGAAACGGCGCCGCCCGAGGCGCGGACGGCGGCGCTCGCGGCACATTTCTGGCCTTGACCCCGGGGCCTTCGGCCGGCTATTTTGCCCCGCTCGACAGGTGCGGCGGATACCTCCGGCGTGCATCGTGTCCGATAGGATCGTGAGTGGAAATCGGCGCGGTGTCCGTCGCGTAGCTGCGGTTCGGGTCGGGCGGTTCCTGGTGGCTGTAGCTCAGCTGGTTAGAGCGCCTGACTGTGGCTCAGGAGGTCGCGGGTTCGAAACCCGTCAGCCACCCTCCGCGCGGCGTTCGGCGGGCGCAGTCGGCCCGGCACGCCGCGGATTCGTTGGAGGGCGGGCGAATCTCCGCGGTTGCGAAGGTCCGTAGCTCAATCGGTAGAGCACCGGTCTCCAAAACCGGGGGTTGCAGGTTCGAGTCCTGCCGGGCCTGTGGAAGACAGTAGGCAGTAGGCGGTGGGCGGTAGACGGGGAGGCCGGAGGAGAGACCCGCATACCGCCTGCCGTATACCGTCTGCCGGATGACACGGCGCTATCGTCTAGGGGACTAGGACGGGGCCCTCTCAAGGCCCAAACACGGGTTCGAATCCCGTTAGCGCTATGGCAGGGGGGTGAGGGAAGCCTCGCCCCACGGGCGAGCCCGGCCCCATCGTCTATCGGTCAGGACGCGACCCTTTCAAGGTCGAGAGACGGGTTCGACTCCCGTTGGGGCTATGACGGCGGGCGCGCCCGCCGGAATGAAGCAGCAGGCGCCGCTAGCTCAATTGGCAGAGCAAGTGACTCTTAATCACTAGGTTGTAGGTTCGATTCCTACGCGGCGCATTTCCGAGGGTGGAAGGATGGAATGGGGGAAGGATGGAAGGGCGGGGCGCTTCTGGCGCTCCGCCCTTCCGGCATTTCGCGCCCGGACCACTCACCTGCCTCCGTGCCTCTCTTCCCGCTTCGGCCCCCCGTCGCTCGCTTCGCTCGCTCCGGGGTGACACCTCCCAGGCCGACATTCCGACCTTCCGACCTT
>DASTYH010000210.1:0-3234 GCA_035765075.1 Gemmatimonadales bacterium | reverse complement strand
TCCATCACTGCGGCATCCATGACCCTGTCGCCTTCCTCGCTCGCGATCGGTGCCGAGTGGCCCCGTCCCGGCGCCGAGCTTCCGGCGCTTCGCATTTCTGCGAGCGCCGGGTGGCGGCACGAAGGCGTCCGGATGGGGCTGCGCGGCGATGGGGGTGGACTGCGGTCGGCAGGCGCGGGATTTCCGCTGGTGGATGAGATGGAGCTGGGTGATCGCACCGGCGACGTCACCGTCGGCGCGGCTTCGGTGGAATGGGGCGCGGGCGCCGAGCGCAGTCGGGTGGCGACGGCGCTCGAGCTGCCGCTGCTCTATCTCGAGTGTGAGGGCGGCTCTGTCACATGGCGTACGAAGCTGACGGCGCCGGTGGTGGACGCGGTTCCCGACGGCACTCGCTTGCTGCTGCGGTCGGAAGCGACCGGGGAGCGCGCCCTCTTCGCCGTGCGCAGCGGCCGCCTCGCATACGAGCGGGATGGCAGCGGATTGCACCTGACCTGGCGAGGAGGCCGGCGCCTGGTACTGGTGGCGATCGCGGCTCAGGACGAGGCCGATCTCGACCGTTCGATCGACCTCCTTGCGCGGCGTGAGCTGAGCGGACTGGGCCGCCAGCGGAACCAGCATGCCGAGCAGCTGCATCGGGGCGGGGTTGCGGTGGAGCTGCCCGAACCGGCGGATGCCGGGGCGCTGGTGGAGTGGGCCAAGGTGCACGCCGACGCCCGACTTGGCGCGTGGATCGCGCGCGGCGGAAATTCCGGGAGCCGCGACGCCGCCGAATCGCTCGCCCGCGGGCTTCTTGCCGCCGGCCTTTCCGAACGTCCGCGGGCGCTCCTCCGCATGGGGTCCGGCAAGG
The DNA here is from genome assembly GCA_035765075.1 of Gemmatimonadales bacterium. Classification (GTDB taxonomy): domain Bacteria; phylum Gemmatimonadota; class Gemmatimonadetes; order Gemmatimonadales; family GWC2-71-9; genus CAMLLJ01. The sequence continues at coordinate 2,387 of DASTYH010000210.1, read as the reverse complement.
CAGAGTCCTTCTCCCGACTGCGAGAGCGTTACCGGGCCTGGGTCGGCGAAGCGCCCGACCAGGGCCAGGGGGAGCGCCCGGCGCTGCCCGCGGAGGGGCACCTCGGAACGGGCCCCTGGCAGGCGCCTTCGCTGGCGGAGATTGCCGCAGGACGCGCGAGCGACCGGGATATCGGAAGCGTCCTCACCGAGCTCATCGAAGGCGCGTGGGGTGTGAGCCCGGATGCGCCTCACGGCGCCGTTGCGGTCGCGCCGATTCTTCCCGCGGAATGGTCGCGGCTTGCGCTCTCCCGGCTTCGGGTCGGCCGGAGCGTGCTCGACGTCCGTCTTCGCCGCCGTGGGGAGACGGTGGGGTTTGCGGTGCGCCGGGGGGCGGGGCCCCGGATCGCCGTGCGGTGCACGGTTCGAGGCGTCCCGGTGCGCGAGATGCTGCTCGACGGTGAGCCGATCGGCGGCACGGAGGCGCGGTTCGACGCCGAGGCCGAGCACCACATTCTGCTCCACACCGGCCCCTAGCGCGGTATCTTCCGGGAACGTCACCTTCACGGAAAACATGGCAAGAATCGTCGTCGCGCTGGCGGCCGTCATTGTCCTGACGGGCTGCCGCATCGAGAACCGGGCGCCGGCCGGGAGCCTTCGGGACGACCAGGCCATCCGTGGCATGGTCTCCGCCTTCTATCGGAGTGCTGCCGCGGCCGACTGGCCCGCGGTCCGCGCCCTCTTCTGGGACAGTGCCTCGGTGCAGCGGGGCGCGCATGAAGGGGGAGAGTGGGCGGCCTTCGAGTCCCCCGACGACTTCCGACTCTGGCTCGAGGCGGGGCGCATGCCGGCGCTGGAGCCGGTACGCGTCGAGCCCCGGCAGGATGGCGATCTCGCCGGGGTCTGGGTCACGACACGACGCGCCGGGACCGAACGGGGCACCGCGAGCGTGGACCACTTCCTCCTGCGCCGGATGGGCGGCGGATGGCGCATCACCGACTACGTGTCCGCCGAGCTCCCGGCGCCGGGCAGCGCCCGCTGAGCGTGCCGGGCGACCTTCCCTCCGCGCTCGCCGCCGTGGCGCGGCTCCTCAATGGCGGAGGCGATCCGGACCGCACGCTCGCCGCCATCGCCGAGGTGCTGCGGGAGGCGAGCGGCGCCACGGGCGTGGAGATCTGGCGGCACGAGCTCGACACCGCCGGGTTCTATCGCATCAGCGCGCCGCCCGCCGAGCCCGACATCGTGGCATCGCTCGACCTCGTGCCGCGGGACGGGGATCGCGTGGCGCTCCGCCCGGCGGGGGGCGAGGCCGCGGGGCTGCTCCGCATCGTGGGCGGGCGGCTCGAGCGGCTCGACGCATTTGCCGATCTCCTCGCCTCCTTTCTTGGCGGCCTGCTCGTCGGCGCCGCCCGCCATGCGGAAAGCGCGGAGGCGGTGCGCGAGGTGGCGGACGCGCGCCGCTTCACGGCGCTCATCATCGACTCGCTCCCGGTCGGCCTGTACGTGGTGGACCGCGATTACCGCATCCAGGTCTGGAACCGGAAGCGGGAGACCGGCACCCAGGGCATGGCGCGGGACCAGGTGGTCGGTCGCACCATCTTCGAGGTCCTGACCCGGCAGCCGGAAGCGGCGCTCCGGGCGGAGTTCGACGCGATCTTCGAGACCGGCGAGATGCGCCAGAGCGACATGGAAGTCGAGACGCCCGACGGACGCCGGACTTATCGCCTGACGCGCCTCCCGATGCGCGTGGGCGGCGACACCATCACCCATGTGCTCACGATCGGGGAGGACGTCTCCGAGTGGCGCGAGGTGCAGGGCCGGATCCTGCAGAGCGAGAAGCTGGCGGCCATCGGCCAGCTCGCGGCCGGCATCATGCACGAGATCAACAACCCGCTCGCCACGATCGGTGCGTGCGTCGCGGCGAGCGAAGGCCGGATCGGCGAAGGGGGGCCCGAGGCCGTGGCGGCGGTGCGCGAGTATCTCTCGATCATCGACCACGAAGTGCAGCGGTGCACCGGCATCGTGGACGGCCTCCTCGACTTCAGCCGCCCCAAGGCGCGGGCGAAGGTGCTGGCCGACCTGAACGGGATCGTGGAGGACGCCCTCTCGCTGCTCCGGCACCACAAGCGGTTCCGCCAGATCACGCTGGAGAAGGAGCTGGAGCCGGCGCTCCCGGCCGTGGTGGCCAACCGCGAGCAGCTCGTGCAGGTGATCATGGCGCTCACGATCAATTCCATCGATGCGATGGAGGCGGGGGGGCGCCTCACGGTGCGCACGCGGCTCAGCCGCCGCGCCGACGAGGTGGCGATCGAGGTGGAAGACACGGGGCCGGGAATTCCCGGTTCGATCCAGTCGAAGATCTTCGAGCCCTTCTTCACGACCAAGGCGCCGGGCCGCGGCACCGGGCTC
>DASTYH010000209.1:0-3056 GCA_035765075.1 Gemmatimonadales bacterium | reverse complement strand
GCTGTACGCCATCGTCTACGGCGGAATGGCCGATCTCTATCGGGAACGCGGCCAGACCGAGCTCGCGGTGCGGGCCGATTCGATCTCCGCTGCCGTCCGGACCAACATCCTGGGGACGCAGCAATGACGCGGCATTGGGCGCACGGCGTCGCACTGACGCTGATGGCGGCGGTCACAGGGGCCGGATGCGGCGGCGCTGAGGAGCGGTCCCTCATCCTTGCCACCACCACGAGCGTCCAGGACGCCGGGCTGCTCGACTCGCTCCTGCCGCCGTTCGAGCGCGAGCACGGAATCACGGTCAAGGTGATCGCGGTCGGCACGGGGGCGGCGCTGGAGATGGCACGCCGGGGCGATGCGGATGTCGTGATGGCCCATGCCGCCGATCTGGAGCAGCAGTACGTGGAGAGCGGCGACCTCATCGAGGGGCGGCTCGTGATGACCAACGATTTCGTCCTGGTCGGCCCGGCGGTGGATCCGGCCGGCGTGCGGTCTTCCACGTCGCTCGACGAGGCGCTGACGGCCATCGCCCGGACCGGACCGTTCGTCTCGCGGGGCGACGGGTCGGGCACGGAGGTCAGGGAGCTCGCGCTCTGGGCGGCACTCGGCATCGAGCCCGCGCAGGTGGCGGGACGGGTCGAAACCGGACAGGGCCAGGGCGCCACGCTGCTGCTGGCGAGCGAGCGCGGGGCCTACGCGCTCACGGATCGCTCCACCTATCTGGCGCTCCGCCCGGCGCTCAAGCTGGAGGTGCTGGTCGAAGGAGACCCGCGGCTGCTGAACGAGTACCGCGCCTATGCGGTGAATCCCGAGCGGCATCCGGGAGTTGCGGTCGAGGATGCACGCGCCTTCCTTGCCTACCTCGTTTCACCCGCAGCGCAGCGGTTCATCGGTCGCTTTGGAACCGAGCGCTTCGGGGATCCGCTCTTCCGGCCGGCCGCCGATGGGTGATCTCGGGGCGGGACTCCGCGACGCCCTGCGGCTGATCCTGTCGGGCGACGCCGAGGTCTACGCGATCGCTATCCGCACTCTGCTCATTTCCCTCACCGCCACCGTCCTTTCGCTGCTCATCGGCTGCCCAGCCGGGCTCCTCCTCGCCCGTCACCGATTCCCCGGCCGGACGCTGCTGCTCTCCTTCGTGCACGCCGGAATGGGGATGCCGCCGGTCGTCGTCGGGCTCTTCATCTGGCTCCTCCTTACCCGAAGCGGTCCGCTGGGCGACCTCGGCCTGATCTATACGCCGAGCGCCATGGTGCTCGCACAATTCCTGATCGGCATCCCGATCGTCACCGGCTTCACGGCGGCATCGGTCCAGGCGCTCCCTGCGCTCCTCCCGGACCTCCTCGCGTCCATGGGGGCGAGCCGGATCCGGACGCTCTGGCTCCTCGTCCGGGAGGCGCGACTCGGCATGCTCGCCGCCGTCATGGCGGGTTTCGGCGCGGTCATCTCCGAGGTAGGCGCATCGATGGCGGTCGGCGGCAACCTCCGGGGAAGCACGCGGGTCCTCACGACCGCCATCGTGACGGCGACCGGCCGCGGCGATCTCGCGGAGGCGACGGCACTGGGGCTCATCCTGCTCGCGCTCGCGCTGGCGGTGACGCTCTCGCTCACGGTCCTTCAGCAGCGCCGCACCGGATGATGGACGTCACGCTCGACGGCGTGACCTTCTCCCGGGATGGACGCGTGGTGCTCGACATCGGCGAGCTCAGCTTCCCCGCCGGCTCCACCACCGCGGTCTTCGGACCGAACGGTTCCGGCAAGACGACACTCCTCCGCTGCATCGCCGGGCTGGAGCACCCCACCCGGGGGACGGTCCGCGTCGGTGGGGAACAGGTGCGGCGCGGTGATCCGAGGATCGCGATCGCCTTTCAGCAGCCGGTCTTCCTGCAGGGCACCGTGGGTCAGAACCTGGAGCTGGGGCTCGAGCTGCGGGGCGTCCCGGCGGCGTCGCGGGGGCCTCGGGTCGCTTCGATCGCCCGGGAGTGCCGCATCGAGGGACTGCTCGACCGGCCGGCGCGCGCGCTCTCCGCGGGTGAATCGCAGCGCGTGAGCCTTGCCCGGACGCTCCTCCTTGCGGCGCCGGTCACGCTGCTGGATGAACCGCTCTCCGGGTTCGACCGCGTGAGCTGGCTGCACATGCTGGAGGAAATCCCCGCGCTCCTCTCGACCCGTGCCGCCACGACCGTCGTCGTCACCCACGATCGGGAGGAGGCCTTCCGGCTCGCCGAGCGGATCGTGATTCTGGTGGAAGGGCGGGTCCGCGCCTCCGGGAATACGGCCGCGATCTATCGCGCGCCGCCTGACGCGGAGACCGCCGAGCTGCTCGGCTACACCCTGGTCGAAGCGGAGGGGCGGGTCATCGGCTTCGCGCCGGGCTCGCTCACGCGCGAGCCAACGCCGCTCCGGTTTCGCCTCGAGGCGGGCCGGGTCGTGGACCTCGGGAACCAGCGGAGAGTGATCGGGCGGATCGGGGCCACACGGGTGGAGCTGGCGCTCCTTCCGGGCGAATCCGCACCGATCCCCGGCTCGTGGATCGACGTGGGCCCCGCCGACTGGGTGGAGTTCGGCGGGGGTTGACGCAACAACTTTTGTTGATATATTGACCCGTAGCCTGCAACCGTACCGGGGAGTCTCATGAGCACCGTTGCCATCCAGAAAGCCGCACCATCCCGCACCGACCGGGCAGCGCAGCTCTTCCACGCGCTCTCGGATGAAACCCGGCTCGGGATCCTGGCGCGGCTCTCGAGTGGGGAGCGGTGCGTCTGCGATCTGACCGACGCGCTCGACGCCGCACAGTCACGCCTCTCCTTCCACCTCAAGGTCCTCAAGTCCGCCGGGCTGGTCACCGATCGGCGGCAGGGTCGCTGGGCGTACTACTCGCTCAATCCGGAGGCCTTTGCCGAGGCGGAAGCGATCGTGACGCGACTGCGCGAGGCGGCCGTCCGGTCGGGGCCGGCGGAGTGCAGCTGCTGATTTTTTTGGTATCATTCATCAACCATTCTTGATTGGAGGGAGTCATGTCGGTCGGGTCGAAGGAGCTCAAGGAAACGGTCAGGGCG
>DASTYH010000208.1:0-7772 GCA_035765075.1 Gemmatimonadales bacterium | reverse complement strand
GGTGGAGCGCTGGCCCGGTCTCGCCCGCGTTCGCCTGTACACCCGGCGCCACGACCGACTGGCCGCCGCCTCCCACATTCTCCTGGCGGCTGGGCCCAAGAAGGAAGCGGCGTACCAGGCAACGCTCGAGCGACGCTTCCTCTCCGGCTTCGGCTTTGCCGCCGGCGCCGACTATCTCAAGGTTCCGGTACCGAGTGGCGGGTCCGGCGAGTTCAAGGCGACCAAGTACTGGGGGCAGATAAGCTTCGTTCCCAGTGCGACTTTCGGCGCCCAGCTCCAGTACTTCGGGACCTCCGCAGACCGCGATGCCTTCAGCGATCTCGGGCCGCCGGGCGAGCGGTATGAAGGGGGCCGGGGAGACCTGCAGGCGCGAGTCTTCCTGGGCGGCGGCGGCACGCCGCGGCTCGATCTCAACTACATGCGGACCGCGTTCGACAGCGCGGGGATCCTCCAGCGGATCGGGCAGCTCGGCGGCACCGCCGCCATCGCAGGTGCGACGTGGGCGTTTCGCGGAACGGCGCGGCATACGACGCGCTGGACGCCGCTTGCGGTCGACGCATCCCTGTCGTGGACTCCGCTTTCGCTGGTGACCTTTGCCGCCGAGGGAGCGTACCGCACGCACAGTGGGGACCGGAGCTCGCGCTGGGGTGGAGTCCGCGCCGGCATCGCTCTCCCCGGAGGGCTCGTGGCGTCGGGGTCGCTCCGGCGCGGCGACGCCGTCGCCAATCCTGCGCTCGCGGTCGACGCGGCGCAGGACATCGACGAGCTCGAGGGCTCGATCGGCTGGCAGCTGCCGTGGGTCGGCATCGAGGCCTCGTACGCGCGGACCGCCGCGTTCACGCCCCGGATCTATCAGGCGTTCCCTTCCATCGCGTCGATCGGTCCGTCGGCCCGGACCGAATGGATCACCCTCGGTGGCCGGTTCTCGCCACTCGACTGGATCAGTGTCCAGGGATGGTACAGCAACCCGCGCGGCGCCGTTCCGGACGGGCTTCCGCCCCGGCATTACCAGGTGACCGGCGCACTCCATTCGAAGTTCCTCCGCACCTTCCGGAGCGGCGTCTTCGATCTTCGGCTCGAGCTCGGGATCGAGGGGTGGCGTGCCGGGGTGATCGGGCGCGATCCGCTCGGGGCCCCAGTCGTGCTTCCCTCCGCCACCCACGTCCGGAGCCTCGTGCGGCTCCAGATCGACACCTTCTCCCTCTTCTGGGAAAGCCGGAACCTCGGCGATACCCAGACCGGTCACGTCCCCGGCTTCCGGATCCCGCGGTATTCCGGCCTCTTCGGGGTGCGGTGGGGCTTCGTCAACTGAGCGCCCCCTCCTTCCTCTAAACGCCCGTCCCGGCTAACTTTCCCAGCTTTCCCGAATCGGAGACGCCTTGCCGCAAAGCATGACGGGTTTCGGCGCCGCGGAGGGACCGGTGGGGGGTGGACGGCTTCGGATCGAGATCCGGAGCGTCAATCATCGGTACTTCAATTTTGCGCCGAAGCTGCCCGGCGAGCTCGCGCCTCTGGAGGGAGAGCTCCGCGAGCGTCTGCGTCGTGAGCTCGAGCGGGGCCATGTGGCCGTGGCGGGTCGCTGGGTGGAAGGCGCGGAGCGTCCGCTCGGGCTCGCGGTGGACGTGGAGCGGGCGCGGGTCATTGCCGACACGCTGCGCGAGTTGCAGGACGCCGCCGGCCTGGGGGGCACGGTGGACATCGATCTCATTGCGCGGCAACCCGACGTGCTGCGCTGGGACCGGGCCGAAACGACCGAGGTGTCGTGGGCCGAAGTGGAGCCGATCGTGGCCTCGGCGGCCGCGGAATGCCGCGCGATGCGGGCGCGGGAGGGCGCCGCACTTGCCGAGGAGCTCCGGCACCGGCTTGCGCTCCTCGCGGAGCACGCCGCCGCCGTCGCGGCGCGGGCGCCGGAGCGGGTGCTGAAGGAGCGGGACCGGCTTCGCGCGGCGGTGGCCGAGCTCCTGGAGGGGCGCCAGGCGGACGAGCAGCGGATCGCGCAGGAGCTGGCGCTCCTCGCCGACCGGCTCGACATCACCGAGGAGCTGGTGCGGTTCCGCGCCCACCTCGCCGCCTGCGAGGTGGCGCTGGCCTCCGAGGGCGCCGTCGGCAAGCAGCTCGGCTTCCTCGCGCAGGAGCTCGGGCGTGAAGTGAATACGATGGGCTCGAAGGCGAACGACGCCGAGATCACGCGTCACGTCATCGCGATGAAAGGCGAGCTCGAGAAGTTCCGGGAGCAGCTGGAGAACCTCCAGTGAAGCCGTTCCTGCTCGTGCTCTCCTCCCCCTCCGGCGGAGGGAAGACCACCATCGCGCGGCGGCTTCTGCAGGGTCGGGACGATCTCGGCTATTCGGTGTCGGCGACGACGCGACCGCGGCGGGCCACGGAGCGGGAGGGAGTGGACTACTACTTCCTCACGCGCGAGGAATTCCGCCGCCGCGTGGATGCCGGGGAGTTCCTCGAGTGGGCGACCTACGGCGGCGAGCTCTACGGGACGCTCCGGATCGAGGTGCAGCGGCTCTTCGCCCAGGGCCGCGTCGTCATCCTCGACATCGAGGTGAACGGTGCACGGCAGGTACGCGAGCGGGAGCCCGACTCGGTGCACGTGTTCATCCTGCCGCCCTCGGCGGCGGCCCTGGTGGAGCGGCTCGGCCGGCGCGCCACCGAATCGCCGGCCAACCGGCGGCGCCGCGTGGAGCTCGCGGCCGACGAACTGGCGGCGGTGAGCGAGTACGACTACGTCATCATCAACGACGATCTCATCGCGGCGGTCTCGACCGTCGCCGCGATCGTCGAGGCGGAAGGGCGGCGGGTCTCGCGCCAGCGGCGGCTCATCGGCGGGATCGAGCGGCTGCGTCAGGAAGTCATCGAAGAGGCGGGCCGGATCGCGGACGCCTGAACAGGTCACGGAAATCGACGAAGGGAAGGACCATGCGGATCACGACACCGAAGGAAGTCGCACATCAGGCCGGCAACAAGTATCTCGGCGTGCTCGTGGCGGCGAAGTTCGCGCGCTACCTCAACGAGTTCCCGCGGGATGCCCTGCGGGCCGCGGTTCAGGGTGAGGAAAAGCTCACCACGCGCGCGCTCGACTCGCTCGTGGCGGGCGACCTCAACTACAAGCTGCTCCGTCGCCGCCGCTCCGAGGCCTGACCGTGTGGCAGGGCCGGCGCGTCGTGCTCGGCGTGTCGGGCGGGATCGCATGCTATAAGAGCTGCATCATCGCCCGGCGGCTCGCCGAAGCGGGCGCCCGGGTGGACGTCGTGCTCACCCAGGCCGCCGCGGAATTCGTGCGGCCCGTCACCTTCGAGGCGCTCACCGGGCGCCCCGTCACCAGCTCGCTCTGGAGCCGGGACGGGGCGCTCGGCCACATCCGGCTGGGGCAGGAGGCCGATCTCGTCATCGTCGCCCCCGCCACGGCCAACGTGATCGCCCGGGCGGCCCAGGGCCTCGCCGACGACTTCCTCACCACCATGCTGCTCGCGAGCACCGCCCCCGTGCTCCTCGCACCGGCGATGAACGACGAGATGTTCGCGGCGGAGCCCACCGTGGCCAACCTGGCGGCGCTCACGGCCCGCGGCTTCCATGTGGTCGGCCCGGAGACGGGCCCGCTCGCCGAGGGGCCCTCGGAGCGTCCCGGCCGGATGAGCGAGCCGGAAACGATCCTCGCGCACGCGGCGCGGCTCCTCCGGCACGATTCGCCGCTCGCAGGACGGAGCGTCGTCGTTACGGCGGGGCCCACGCGGGAGTCCCTCGATCCCGTCCGCGTCATCACCAATCGATCGAGTGGTCGCATGGGCTTCGCCATCGCCGAGGCCGCATGGGCCCGCGGCGCGGATGTACTATTGATTTCGGGCCCCACCGCGCTCGCCGCGCCCGCCGGAATCGAGGTGCGGCGGGTGGAGACCACCGCCGATCTGGAGCATGCGGTGCGTGCGGCGCTTCCCACCGCCGATGTCCTGATCATGGCCGCCGCACCGGCGGACTATCGCCCGCGCGCCAGCGCCGAGCAGAAGGTGGAGCGGGACGCCGGCGGCGCGACTCTCGCGCTCGAACCGACCGCGGACATCCTTGCCGGTACGATCGATGCGCGGAAGCGGGGAAGCGTCATCGTCGGCTTCGCCCTGGAGACGGGGGATGCGGAGCGAAAGGCCCTCGCCAAGCTGGACCGCAAGGCGCTCGACCTGATCGTGGTCAACGACGCGCTCGAGGCCGGAGCGGGCTTCGAGGTCGAGACCAACCGCGTGACGATCCTGGCGCGGGGTGGCGGGCGCACCGAGGTGCCCCTGCAAGCGAAGCGCGACGTGGCCGAGGCGGTGCTCGACGCCGTGGAGCGGCGCCTTGGCGGGTGAGCGCGAGCGGTACCTTCGACAGCAGGCGGAGCTGGGCGGCAGCGAGGTGATCCTCCCGGGGGGCGAGGTGGACATGGGGGCGAAAGCGCGAACGCGCGCGGAAGGGAAGTGGCGGAAGGGCGCTCCCGGGATTCCGGGCCCCGGACTGTCGGTTCGCTCGCCCGAGGCGCCGCTGGTCGGCGATCCGCTTGCCGGGCTCGACACCCTCGACAAGGTCGCCGAGCGGATCCGGTCGACCTACTGCTGCGGTCTCTGCCCCGGTCGGAAGCATGCGGTTCCGGGTGAGGGCAACCCCGAGGCGGAGCTGGTCCTCGTCGGCGAGGGCCCGGGCGCCAACGAGGACGAGACCGGCCGCCCCTTCGTCGGGGCGGCCGGACGCCTGCTCGACGAGATCCTCGGCGCGGTCGAGCTCCGGCGGGAGGACGTTTTCATCTGCAATGTCGTGAAGTGCCGGCCGCCGCAGAACCGGAAACCGCTGCCCGATGAGATCGCCGCGTGCATCCCGTACCTGCACCGTCAGCTTGCGCTCATCCGTCCGCGGGTGATCCTTACTCTTGGCGGGACCGCCGCGGAGGCGCTGCTGGGCGTCAAGCAGAGCCTGGGCAAGCTCCGGGAGAAGGTCCACGCGTACGATGGGATTCCGCTGGTCGCGACCTACCATCCGGCCGCGCTGCTCCGCAACCCCGACTGGAAGAAGCCCACCTGGGATGACGTCCGTATCGCCCGACAGCTTCTCGAGCGCTGACGCCTACGTAGGCCGCGCGGCGCCCTGGAGCGCCGAGGCCGAACAGGCCGTTCTCGGCGCGATGCTGCTCGATCAGGACGCGGCGCTTCGCGCCTCGGAACTGCTCGAGGACACGATGTTCTACCGGGAGGCGCACCGGCGGCTCTTCCGCGCCATGTCCGCGCTGACCGAGCACCGGACGGTCATCGACCACATCACGCTGCGCGACGAGCTCATGCGTCGGGGCGAGCTGGACGCCGCCGGCGGGCTCGAGTACCTCGCGGAGCTGGTGGACGCGGTGCCGACCGCCGCCAACCTCGAGTTCCACGCGCGGATCGTGAAGGACAAGTCGATCCTGCGCCGGCTGATCGAGGGCGCCACCGCCATCGTCACCGAAGCGTACGACGGCAAGGCCACGGCCGGCGAGCTCCTCGACAGCGCGGAGTCCCGGATCTTCCAGATCTCCCAGCAGCGCGGGGACGAGGGGTTCACGCGGATCAAGGAAATGCTCTGGCCGACGATGGAGCGCATCGAAACGCTCCAGAAGAGCGGCAAGGCGATTACCGGCGTGCCGAGCGGCTTCACAGATTTGGATTCGCTCACCTCGGGGTTCCAGCCGTCCGAGCTCGTCATCGTCGCCGCGCGGCCCTCGATGGGGAAGACGGCCTTCTGCCTCAACGTCGCGTCGAACGCGGCGCTGGAGGGGCAGGGGGTGGCGATCTTCTCGCTCGAGATGTCGAAGGAGTCGCTGGTGCACCGGATGCTCACGGCCATGGCGCGGGTGGACAGCCAGCGCGTGCGGCAGGGCAGCCTCCGGGACTTCGACTTCACGCAGCTGGCTCGCGCCGCCGGCATCCTCCAGAGCTGCCCCATCTGGATCGACGATACCCCCGCGCTCACGCTGCTCGAGATGCGCTCGAAGGCTCGGCGACTCAAGGCCGAGAACGACATCCGGATGGTCGTAGTGGACTACCTCCAGCTCATGCGGAGCCCCGAGTACGCGGAGAACCGCGTGCAGGAGATCTCCGATATCTCGCGCTCGCTCAAGGCCCTGGCGCGCGAGCTCGAGATCCCGGTCGTGGCCCTCTCCCAGCTTTCGCGGGCGTCCGAACAGCGGGGCGGCGAGCGGAAGCCGATCCTCTCCGACCTCCGTGATTCCGGCGCCATCGAGCAGGACGCGGACCTCGTGCTCTTCATCCACCGACCCGAGTACTACGATCGTGAGGACGAGTCGAAGCGGGGCGTGGCCGAGGTGATGCTCTCGAAGAACCGGAACGGACCGACCGGCGACGTGCAGCTCCGCTTCAGTCGGGAGTACACCCGGTTCGACAACTTCTCCAGCCGGGAGGAGGCGGAGTAGCCGTGGCTCGCGCGCGCTCGGTCTACCGCTGCACCGAATGCGGCCACGACCATCCGAAGTGGGTGGGACGGTGCGAGGCGTGCGGCGAGTGGAACACGGTGGCGGAGGAGCCGATCGCCGTGGGCGGCACCGGCGCCGGTGCGCGCCGCGCGCCCCTCGGCGCACCGGGCCGCCGGGCCGCGGGCGCCGAGCCGCCCAACCGCCTGCGGGACATCGCCCGGACGCCGCTCGAGCGCTGGCGCACCGGCCTCGACGAGTTCGACTTCGTCCTGGGCGGCGGGATCGTTCCCGGCTCGATGACGCTGATCGGCGGCGAGCCCGGCATCGGGAAGTCCACCCTGCTCCTCCAGGCGGCGGCGCGGCTCGAGGCCGCGGGACGCTCCGTGCTGTATGCGAGTGGCGAGGAAAGCCCCGACCAGCTGCGGCTCCGCGCCGAGCGGCTGCGGGAGGACGCGGGCGCGGTGCACGTCCTCGGGGAGACCAATCTCGAGCGCATCGTGGCCGCCGCTACCGCGCTCCGCGCGGACGTCGTCGTCATGGACTCCATCCAGACGGTGTACACCGATCTCCTCGAGAGCGCGCCCGGCAACGTGGGCCAGGTGCGCGAATGCTCCGGCCAGCTCATGCGCTTCGCCAAGGAGACCGGCACCGCCGTCGTGGTGGTCGGCCATGTGACGAAGGGGGGCGGGATCGCGGGGCCCAAGACGCTCGAGCACATCGTGGATACCGTGCTCTACTTCGAGGGCGAGGCCGCGCTCGACTACCGGATGCTCCGGGCAACGAAGAACCGCTTCGGCTCGGTGGACGAGCTGGGGGTCTTTTCCATGACCGGCGAGGGCCTCGTTCCGGTCCCCAACCCCTCCGCGGTCTTCCTGGCCGCCCGCGCCGACGGCATCAGCGGAAGCGCCGTCACGGCGCTCATGGAAGGGACCCGCCCGGTGCTCGTGGAAGTGCAGGCACTCGCCGCGCGCTCCGGATACGGGACGCCGCAGCGCGTCGCCACCGGACTCGATCCGAAGCGCCTTGCAGTGCTTCTCGCCGTGCTGGAGCGACGCGCCGAGACCTCGTTCAGCGACCTCGACGTCTTCGTGCAGGCCACGGCGGGCGTCCGGCTGGCGGAGCCGGGCGCGGACCTCGCGGTGGCGGCGGCGCTCATCTCGAGCCTCTACACTCGGCCGGCGCCGGCCGATGTCATCTTCGTGGGCGAGATCGGGCTCGGCGGGGAGATCCGGCCGAGTGGCGCGGTCGAGCGCCGGGTGGCGGAGGCGGCGCGCCTGGGCTTCCGCCGGGTCTTCGGCTCGGGCCGCAATACCATCAAGGTGCCGGGGATGGAGCTCGT
>DASTYH010000207.1:0-11717 GCA_035765075.1 Gemmatimonadales bacterium | reverse complement strand
GAGTACTCGGTGTATCCGCTCTTCAGCCCGCAGTCGCTGATCGCGGAGGGCTCCGCCAACTACGGAATCGACATGGCCTTTCCCGGCGAGGAGCGGACGCGCTTCGAGCGCGACTCGCTCTTTCCGCTCGCGGGGCTCGATACCTCGCTCGCACTGCGCAACGGAACGGCGCGCGAGATCGTGACCGCGCTCAACTACGCACGAAACGAGGTGGCGCGCCGCTATCTCGACGGCGCCATCGATTCAGCCGGCGCGCGCGCGGCGATCGAGCGCTTCTGGCTCGCCACGCCGGAGGCGGCGGCGAAGACCGTGCGCTTCATCGACGACTACCGGAGCTACGTGATCAACTACAACTTCGGACGCGACCTGGTCGCGGCGTGGGTCGATCGCCAGGGAGGATCGGCTGTCGCGCGCTGGCGCGCGTTCCAGGCCCTCCTCTCGTCGCCACGGCTTCCGGGGGACCTCGCGAGCACGCCCGGCGGGGGCCCGGAATCCGGTGCCCGGGGCGGGCCGGACGCCATGCGTCTCACACATACGACCACCACCACCCGGTCCCGCGTCGCTTCCGCTCCGCAAAGGCGCGCGTCGGCTGGTAGAGCGCCATGACCACGGCCGCGGTGACGGCGTAGGAGACGGCGAGCCCGGCGCCGTAGTTCGCGGGGAAGAGGAAGTACGCCGTCGCCAGCTGCCCGGGCGCGAACCCCTGCACCGCTCCGAGCACCAGCGCGAGCGCGTGGACCAGGTAGATGTGCGCCACGTAGTAGAAGAGGGGGGCCTGTCCGAACGTCGCAATCACCCGCGCGGCCCTCCCCTCGGCGCGCTCGAGCAGCGCCAGCGCGATCAGCCCGGGGCCCAGCGTCATGCAGAGGTAGAGGAGCGACGGCGGGTACTTCGTGGTGTTCAGGAAGGAGAGAAACGTGCGCACGACGCTCTCCCGGGCTTCCATCGGTGACGGCTCTCCGTAGACGCCCGAGACGCGCAGCACGATGAAGAGGCCGATCGCGAGGAGTCCCAGCGTCACGAGCTGCCGCCGGCGCTCCGCTGCGGGAGCCGCGAGGAGCGGCCCGAGGAAATAGCCGGCGGCCATCACGCCGATCCACGGCACGATCGGATAGATGACGAAGAGCGGGACCGCCTCGTACGCCGCCTCGACGTGGAGCGCGGGCCAGAGGGCGGCGAGCAGCGAGCCCGGCGCCGGGACGAAGCCGTCGAGGAGGTTGTGTCCGGAGATGAGGGCGAGCGCCGTGAGGCCGATGACGGGGCGCGGGAGATGCACGAGGCCCGCGAGCACCACCATCGAGCCGCCGATGGCCCAGATGACCTGGAGGAACGCGCCCATCTCGTAACGGAGGTTGAAGTACCAGCCGAAGCTCACCACGGTGACTTCGAGCAGGATGAGCCAGATCCCTCGCGTGAGGAGAAAGGTCGAGAGCTCGCGGCGGGTGCGGCGCCGCCCCGCGAGCCACGCGCTCATGCCGGCGAGGAGCACGAAGGTCGGCGCGCAGTAGTGCGTGATCCAGCGAGTCAGGAAGAGCGCGGTGCTGGCTTCGCCGAGATCGGTCGGTTCCACCGCCGGGCTGGTGAGGTACGCCCGCACATGGTCCAGCGTCATGATCACCATCACGAGGCCGCGCAGGACGTCGATCGATCCCACGCGTCCCGAGCGCGAGACGCGCGCCGGCGGTGCCACAGGGCGTGGCGCCGTGAAGGATTCGGGCTTCGCCCTGGCGGGTCTGATGGCGGTGGCTGCTGTCTGCATCGTCGGCTCTCGCGCTCTGGTCTGCCCTCCCATGCGCGGGAAGCGTGTCGTTGACGACATCCGGACCCCGGACCCTCTCGTCACGCAGGGGCCGCGGTACATTAGGAGGAACCCGGCTCGACCCCATCCCGAGAGCGGAGGCTGAAGTGACCCAACGACGGCTGTACTCGACGGCGCTCCTCGTGGGCACCGGCTTCGGAATCATCCTGCTGGCGTGGAAGCTCGCGGCGGGGACGGGTTCGATGATCGCGCTTGGATGGGCGCTCGGGGGGCTCGTGGCGACGATCGTGCTGGCGGTGCTGGCGGATATCGGAATGCGGCTGCAGCGGAGGGACCTCCCGTCGCCGCGCACCTTCGATGCGGCGGACGAGCGTCGGGAGGGGCGCCTGGACGACGAGTAGCGCTACGTTCTCCCCCCGGCCAGCGGCGACCACCGTCCGGCCAATCCCACCAGCACCACGATCACCGCCCACCAGAGCGGAAAGGGAGCGAGGAACCAGATCGCCTGGCCCTCGAAGCGCCCGAAGGCGGTCAGCAGCGGCACCAGCGCGGCGAGTCCTCCGAGGGAAATGCCCAGCCAGGCGAGGCCGAGCGCGCCGGCGCCGGCATGGCGCGCGTGGGACGCCGGCCCGGCGCCGATGCGCCGGGCCACTCGCGTCACACCCCACCCGATGCCGATGGCGAGGAGCGTCGCGCCCAGGGCCGCCGGCGCAAAGTCGAGCAGCGGCCGCCACCACCGCCCGCCCCAGTACCGGTAATTCAGCGTGAGCCCGATGCCGGCCAGCGGAATGACGACGGCGAGCGCGCCGCCAAGCTGGACGACCCGCTTCAGGTAGGCTTCGCCCCGCTGGCGCAGCAGCGTGCTCAGGGCACGGCCCGATGCGGTGGCGAGAAGGCCCACGCCCAGCACGGCGACGATCGCAGTGGCGAGTACGCGCACGCGGCCGACTCCTCGATGTGGGGGACTGATTCGGGGGAAAGGGGCGTCACAGGATGCGACAAATCGGGCACTGCCGCAAGTAGCCACGGCCCGCACGGCCTGGCCTTCCGGCCAGCCGTGGCCCTGCTCCGGTCAGTGCGTGCGCCGCCGCTCGAAGAGCACGGAGCCCTCCGCGCCGACGACGATGATCGGCGACTCGAGCGGCACTTCGCGAAGGAGGCGAGGTACCGGCGCCCGGCGGAGGCTCGGGGGGGCGGAGAGCGTGTCCGCCGTGCCGAAATCGACCGCGTATCCCAGGTCCTGCAGCGATCCGATCGTCAGCGCGGTGAGCGGGTTCACGGTTCCGCTGATGTAGCCAGTCATGAGCTCGTTGCCGAAGGTGGACTCGCGCCAGTGGGAGTCGGCAGTGCCCGCACCCCCGGTGCCCTCGACCGGCACCGCGCTCTCCCCGCCGCCCATGTCGTGATACGCGTTCACCCCTGACGTCCCCACGAAGCGGGGATCGGAGGTCCCCGCCCCGATGAGGAGCGCCAGGCGGGACCAGATCGTCCCGATGCCGAGCACATGCCCGACCTCGTGCCGCACGACCCCCGCGAGCTCGCCCGCCGACTCGAGTGCATTCGCATCCGCGGCGTCGAGCTGGATGAGGCCGACCGCGGGAAGGCTGGACGAGCTCCGCACCACGCAGGGCCCGGCACTTCCGAGCACGCCACCGGGTCCGTCGATCGGGACCACGTCGACGAAGATGACGACGTCGTCGATGACCTCGTTCAGCGCCGGCTGGTCGTCGAAGCAGGCGCCCGCTGCAATCGCGACGCTCGCGGCGGGAACGTCGCCGAGCACGATGTCGCTCCACCGGAACGCCGCGGCGGAGAAGATCGCCTGCTGAGACGCGGAGACCGGCGAGAGGTACCGGAGCTCGATGGAAAAGTTCGACACCACGGGCGTCGCCGTGGCGGTGAAATCGTACGACGCGGCGGCACCGGCGAGCGTCGCACGCAGCGTGTTCATCCCCGGCTCGCTGCCGAGCTTCCAGCGTGCGGCGGCCACGCCCGAGCCGTCGGTCGTGATCGTGCCGCCCCCGCTCCCGCCCCCGCCGGTGACGGTGAACGAGACCGACGCGCTCGCCGGGTTGTCGTGGGCATCGAAGACACGCACCGCGGGGTCTGTCGGAAGGAACCGCCGGACGCCGCCGGTCTGCCCATCGCCCTGTTCGAGCTGGATCCGGACTGCGGGACCCGCGAGGGCCGTGGCCGTGATCACGACGTTGCCGAACGGCGTCGCCACCGAGAGCGTCTGCGGCCCGGCTGCACTGCCGAGCGTCCAGCTCCCGACCCGGGCGACGCCGTCGGTGCCGGTCGTCGTCGCGGCGCCGGTGATCGTGCCGCCGTTCGCCTGGAACGTGATCGGGTATCCGGCGACCGGCGCCCCCGCGGCGTCCTTCACGATCACCGACGGTGCGATCGGCAGCATGGTCAGCACCGTCGCCTCCTGCCCATCGCCGCCATTGATGGCGAGTTGCGACGGCCCGCTTCCCCTCGCCTCGGTGACGAAGCTCCTCGGATTCCCCGCGTACCCCGGTGGCGTCTCCGCGCGAAGCTCGTTGAGGCCCGGCACCGCGCCCACGGTCCACGAGGTGACCCGCGCGAAGCCGTCGCTCGCCGTCACCTGTTCCGCGCCCGCCACCGTCCCCCCACCCGACACCACGGTGAACGTCACCGGAACGCCGGCGAGCGGCTGACCGTCCGGGCCCGTGACCACCACCGCGGGCGCCGGGGAGACCGCGGTCCCGATGGGCGTATGTGCCGGGGAGGGAGTGCTGGTGACCGTGCCCCGCGCCCCCGCGATGGCGATGAAGGTGAGCGGACTTCCCCCGAGTCCGGCCGCGGCGGCGGTCACGGTGTTCGTGCCGACCGCCGGTCCGAGCGTCCACGATCCGAGCGTGGCGATGCCGTCGCTTCCGGACACCGGTGTCGCCCCGGCAACGCTACCCCCGCCCGACGTCACCGCGAAGGTGACGGTGACTCCCGCGACGGGGTTTCCCCCCTCGTCGGTGACGCGCACGGCGGGAGGCGCCGCGACAGCCTCGCCGGCGATGCCGGCCTGCGAGGCCGAAGTCGCGGCGGCCATCGTCGTCGCAACGCCGGCATTCAGCGACACGCCGATGGAATCGGCCTCGAGCCCGGGTGCGGAGAAGACGAGCGTGTACGTGCCGGGCGCGCCCCGGAGCGCCAGATCGGTGAAGGCCGCTCGGCCATCGGCACCCGTCATGGCGAAGGGAGTACCGAGAAGGGTGCTGCCCCGCGCGGCGGCGCTGACTCGAATTTCCGCCTGCCGCACCGCGTTGCCTGCAGCGTCCTGCACCTGGACGACGGGCTGTGCCGGGAACGGGACGCCCGCGGTCACGGCTTCCGGCGGCTGAACGACGACGTCGAGGCGCCGTGCCGCGGTTACGCCCGGACCGGTGGGTCCGTCACTTCCGCAGGCCGTGAGAAGCGCGGCAAGGGCCAGAGCCCGGGGGTGATAGAGACGCAGAGCACGCAGGCGAGGCACGTTGGAGGACTGCACCAGCTCGAGGGGCGATCGGCGCGAGAGACCGGGGTCTCGGCGAGGGTCCCGAAACGTAACCAGCGGGTCGCGCCGGCGGCCAGTGGCCCGGGCGCTACTCCACGATCACCCGCATGATCTGCGCGCTCACCCATGCGCCATAGGTCCCGAGCGCATAGCCGAGCACCGCCAGAAGAACGCCGACGGGGGCGAGGCTCGGATGGAACGCCGACGCGACGACCGGCGCCGAGGCCGCCCCTCCCACATTGGCCTGGCTGCCGACCGCGAGGTAGAAGACCGGCGCCTTGACGAGCCGGCCCACGATCAGGAGGAGAAGTGCGTGGAAGCCGAGCCAGACCGCGCCGAGGCCGAAGAGCGCGGGCCGCTCCACGACGGCGGTGATGTCCATCGTCATCCCGATCGTGGCGATCAGGATGTAGAGGAGGGCCGAGCCGAGGGTCGAAGCGCCGGCGCCCTCCAGCTCACGCGCGCGGGTGAACGACAGCGCGAGCCCGATCGTCGTGGCGATGACCACGACCCAGAAGAAGGTGCTCGTGAGGCTCAGCCGCTCGAGCCCCGGCGCCGTGCGCTCGATCCACGCGGCGATCGGCTCCGCCAGAAAGTGCGAGAGCCCCATCGCGCCGAAGCCGATGCCGGTGAGGATCATGATGTCGGTCAGCGACGGGATCCGGGCGTGGCGCTCCCGGAACGCGGTCACCCGCTGGCGGAGCTCCTCGAGCGCCGTCGTGTCGGCCCCGAGCCGCGCGTCGATCGCGTCGGCCCGGCCCGCGAGGAAGAGGAGGAACGCCATCCAGAGGCTGCCGACGAGAATATCCACCGCCACCATCGCGGAAAAGACCTCGTCGCTCACCTCGAACACTTCCTTCATTGCCGCCTGGTTGGCTCCACCGCCGATCCAGCTGCCCGCGATCGTGGAGAGGCCGCGCCAGATGGCGTCGGGACCCTGTCCCCCCACGGTTTCGGGGCTGATCACCGAAAAGAGGAGTAGCGCGAGCGGCCCGCCGAGTATGATCCCGGCGGTCCCGGTCAGGAACATGGCGAGCGCCTTCGGGCCGAGGCGGAGGATCCCCCGGAAGTCGACGCTGAGCGTGAGCAGAACGAGCGTGGCGGGGAGGAGATACCGCGATGCCACCGGGTAGAGCTGCGACCCTTGCGCGTCGATCAGCCCGAAGGTTCCGTAGAGCGACGGGATGAAGTAGCAGAGGAGCAGCGCCGGAACATACCGGTAGAACGCACGGAATGGCGCGCGCGGGCTCGTGGCCGTGACGAAGACGAGCCCGAGCGTCGCGGCAAGCAGGCCGAGGATGACGGCATCATTGGTGATTGGCAGCATCGCCGAATATGGAGCGCGCCGGGGAATGAGGCCAGCTCGGCGCGTGAGCGCCGCGGGATGGGGAGCGGCCCTCCTCATCTTCTGCGTCGCATGCGAACGGACGCCTGCGCCGGAGCGCGCATCGCCGGACTCGGCGCGCGCGGTCGCCGCCGCGGACCAGCTCACCTTCGATCCCGCGCGGGTGCGCGCGGGCGATCGCGTGGGGTCGCTCATCGTGGACACGGTGGACGCCCAATGGAGCGAAGCGCTCGAGACCTGGGTCGGCACCATCCGGTTTCGCGGCGAGATCCCGCTCCGCGGGCACCTCATCCGTCATTTCGATCCGGAGGTGCGCACGCTCTGCTTCGAAGCCGACAGTGCCTCCGCCCGCCGGCTCCCCCGCTGGCCCGGCGACGAGCGGCGCCCCTGGTTCTGCTTCGAGAACGACAGCGCCGTGAGCGCCGACATCGGCGAGCTGCGGAGCATCGTGGTCGACCGATTCACGTCGGTGCGCGCCTTCACCGACGCGGTCAACACCGCGCGATTCCTCGACCGGTCCCTCTGCTTCCGGAGCGCCGGGCCGATCCTCGGACGGCTCGCTCCCGGCGCCGAGGGCGCGCGCACGACCGCGCGGCTCCGCTTCGACGGCGGCCTGGCGCTCGACAGCGGCCTCGTCGAGGTGAGGGAGGAAGGGGGCGCCTCGCTCCTTGCCACCTGGCGCCGGCGGAATGACGGGGGCCTCGACATTCTCGGTGCCGACGATTTCGTCCGCCTCGAGGCACGGGTGGTCCCGCGCGGCGATTCCCTCGTGGGGAACGCCCGGCTCTCCTCCGATGCCCAGCTCGAGCGGGATTCGACCGGCCGCCTCGCGGCTTCCGCGCGGGAATGGCGACTCGCCGTCCGCGCAATCCCATGTGAGCCCGCGCGTTGACGGCCCGGGCCGGCAACTGTCGATTTCGTCCCTCCCCGGACGACTACTGGTGTCCGCATGCACTGAACCACGAACCGGGAGGACACCATCATGAAGTATCTCTGTCTGGCCTACGGCAGTGAGGCCAAGTTCAATGCGCTCTCGAAGGCCCAGCTGGACGATCTGGTGGCGCGGTGCGCCGCCTATGACGCGGAGCTCCAGGCGGGCGGCCACCTCATTTCCGGCATGAGTCTCGGCTGGGGCGCGACGACGCTCCGCCTGAGAAACGGGAAGCTGTCGATCACCGACGGCCCCTTTGCGGCCACCAAGGAAGTGGTGGGCGGGCTCATCATCATCGAGGCGAGGGACCTCAACGAGGCGATCCAGGTCGCGTCCCTCCACCCGGCCGCGCGCATGGGTGAGGAGCTGGGATGGGGCCTCGAGATCCGCCCGATCGACGAGGCGCCGCCATGCCGGCCGGACCGGGCAGCCGCAAGCTGAGCCACCGCCTGGCGGGTGACGAGGCGCGCGCGCTGATCGACGCCACCTGGCGGACCGAATCGCGCCGCGTCCTCGCCACGCTCATCCGCCTGCTCGGCGACTTCGATCTCGCCGAGGAGGCACTGCACGACGCCTTTGCCGCGGCGGTCGAGAAGTGGCCGCGCGAGGGCGTTCCGTCCAGCCCCCGCGCCTGGCTCATCTCGACGGGGCGGTTCAAGGCGATCGATACCATCCGCCGCCGCGCCCGGCTCGACGCCTCGACCGCCGAGATCGCGGAGCGGCTCGACCGGGCCGAGCCGGAGGCGCCGGCGTGGGAAGACGATGGCGTGGAGGACGATCGGCTCCGCCTCACCTTCACCTGCTGTCACCCCGCCCTGCCACCCGACGCGCAGGTGGCCCTCACGCTCCGGCAGCTCGGCGGGCTCACCACCGAGGAGATCGCGCGCGCCTATCTCACCTCCCCGGCCACCATCGCCCAGCGGATCGTCCGCGCCAAGGCGAAGATCCGGGACGAGAAGCTCCCCTACCAGATTCCGCCGCGCGCGGAGCTGCCGGCCCGGCTCGACACGGTCCTGCAGGTGCTGTATCTCATCTTCAACGAGGGCTATTCGGCGTCCGCCGGCGCGATGCTCACCCGCGCCGACCTCTCGGCGGAGGCGATCCGGCTTGCCCGGCTCCTTGCCGAGCTGATGCCGGAGGCCGAGGTGCTGGGCCTCCTCGGGCTCATGCTCCTCCAGGAGTCCCGCCGGGCCGCCCGCACTTCGCCGGACGGGGACCTGGTCCTGCTCGACGACCAGGACCGCTCGCTCTGGAACCGTGAGGCGATCGCCGAGGGCTCGGCGCTCGTCGAGCGGGCACTTCTCTCCCGGCGGTTCGGGCGCTTCACGTTGCAGGGCGCGATCGCGGCGGTGCACGCGGAGGCCGCCGGTGCGGGCGCCACGGATTGGGACCAGATCGTGGGGTTGTACAACGTGCTGATGCCGGTCGACCCGTCTCCCGTGGTGGCGCTCAATCGCGCCGTCGCCGTCGGGATGCGTGACGGACCGGCGGCGGGACTCGCACTCATCGATGAGATCCTCGCCCGCGGCGAGCTCGCCAATTATCACCTGGCGCACGCCGCCCGGGCGGAAATGTGCCGGCGCCTCGCGCGCACCGGAGAGGCCCGCGCCGCATATGCCCGGGCGCTCGAGCTCGCCCGCCAGGAGCCGGAGCGTCGCTTCCTCGAACGGCGATTGCGCGAGCTTGCGCGTGGCACCCTCGCGCTCGCGCTACTGCTGTCGGGCGCGGCGGGGTGCGCGTCCCCGCCAGACCGTCCCCCCGCCCGGGAGGTGGAGATGCAGCAGCTCCCCGAGACCGAAGGCGCCCTCGTCATCCGGACCGACTTCTCCGACGCGACCTCTACGAAGGGTCGCTCCGCGAATTCCGGGTCATTCCGGAGGAGGTCGGCGTGATCGAGAACAATCTCTCGCTCGCCAACGTGGACTTCGAGGAATTCATGGAGTCGTGTGACGCGGACGGCATCTTTCGCTCGGTCCCGTGATCGACGAGCTCCTGGTCCACCTCTTCGGCGAGGCGGTCTTCGGCCGCCTCGGCGCCTCGCGGCGAGCGCAGCTCATCGCGCGGCTCTTCTTCGGCCTGCTCGGCGCCGGGCTCTGCGCCGCCGGGGCACTCCTCCTCCTCCGGCGGGTCGATGCCGGTCCCGCCATGCGGGCGGGGATGGCCGCCTTCCTTGCCTTCCTGGCCGCCTTCTGGCTGTTCAACGTGGCCCTCGGCCGGAAGTGGCGCTGGCCCGGCATCATGGTGATCGCAACCCTGACGGCGGTGATCGTCGTACGGCTGGCATTCGGACCGTGACGCGCCACCCGGGCGTCCGCTCAGCGCGCTCCCGTCCGGGAGAGTAGACTTCAGGTTCGAGCCCGGGCCGGGGACCTTCCCCGACGCGGTTCCCTCGCCTCCGAAAGCAGGTCCCCAGTGGCTTCGTACACGGCCGTCATCGAACGCGCCAACCGGAAATCGCTCGACAACGTGAAGGTGGAGATCACCATCCTGGACCAGGGCCCCGGCCGCCAGTCCTGGACGGGGGAGTTCATGTCGCGCAGCGCAGACGGCATCCTTCCCGATGAGCGCCTGTCGCTCACCTTCGACAGCGGGCAGACGGGGAAGGCGCGCGTGAACGAAACGCATTTCGACAGCCGCCATCCCGACTCGACCCGCGTCACGTTCCGCGGCACGGGCCCCCTCGCCTGAGAGCGGGGCACTCCCCGGGGGGGCGAACCGGGATCAGCGGCTCAGCCAGTAGGAGACCTTGACGAGAAAGACGTCGTTGGCCGGCTGGCTGAAGAGCTCGTCGAAATCGCCCCAGAACGACCGGTCTCCCCGCGCCTCCGCCGAATGCCGGCGACCCTGACTCCACACCAGGAAGAGCGTGGATCCGGGACGGTACTCCCAGCGGAACACGGCGTTCGAGCGGAACTCCTTCACGTTGAATCCCCCCGGATCATCGACCACGGCGGGATCGGCATACGGCTGGAATCGATCCTCGTACTCGTCGGCGCGGGGATTGGCCAGCTCGCGGACCCGGCTGTAGCTCCCTTTCGACACGAAGGGATTGGCGTAGAGCTGCAGTGAGGCCGTCGGCGCAAAGGTGTAGTCGAGCCGCCAGGTCACGCCCAGCGTCTTCTGATCGAGCGCGGCGAAGGTGAAGTGCTCCGTCCCCGCGCCATCGGTGAAGTTCCCGTACCACTGCGAATCGTTCCGGTTCCGGGTGTAGTTGACGCTGATGGAGCTCGAGAAACGGGTGGACACCTTGAGCCGGACCGAGGGTCCCAGGTTGAGATACGTGCTCCGCCCTCCGTCGTTGCGCGAGTAGTTGACCCAGAAGGACGGTACGATCGCCCGGCGGCTGTCCCCCTCGATCCCTCCCCACGGCGAGAAGCCCGGCTCCACCTTGAGCGATGGCCCGCCCCGGGTGCAGTTCCGGTCGCAGTAGACCTGCCCGACTCCGATCGTTCCCCCCAGATGAAACCACCACCGGTTGTTGAACTGGGTGTGCACATTGGTGTTGAACGCCCGCTCCGTCGGGAGCCCCGCGAGCGTCCAGTACTGCCACCAGTTGAAGTTCCAGTTGAGCCGCTGGAACACCGCGTTGGGTTGATGGAACCGGAGCGCAAACCAGTTGGTGAACGTCTGCTGATCGGCCCGCCGGAGGAATCCGAGATCGTTGATGTCGAACCCTGCCGACCGCCGTCCGTAGCCCGTCTCGAAGACGGTACGGAGGCCGCCCACCTTGGCAAGGCGCAGCTCGGTCGAGTACCCGTCGAGCGACGTGGCGTCCGGATCGAGCTCGAGATCGTCGTCGGGCCGCTGGTAGTAGTGGACCGGATCGCGCTGCGTGAGCTCGATGGCCTCCGCCGTTCCTGCCACGCGGCTCGCCATGAGCGAGCCGGAGACCTCGAACCGGCCGAGACGGCGCCGCGCATCGATCCCGCCAGTGTAGGCACTCCGATGCATGAAGCCCTCGGTCCATTCGTCGAGCGAGCGGTTCACACCCGTGAGGATCAGACCGACGCTCCCGTTGCCGCCGGCGTAGTCCTGGTTGGCCCGGACGACCGCGTAGTTCGTGGCCGGCTCGATCGTGGCTTCGGCGGCGCCGTCGGCTCGGTCGGTCACCGCATCGAGCACGCCGACCGACAGTCCCCCCGGAAACCGCCCGGTGAGCTTGGCCGCG
>DASTYH010000206.1:0-2975 GCA_035765075.1 Gemmatimonadales bacterium | reverse complement strand
CTGGAACCTCCCCGGCGACCCGCTCGCCTTCGAGGTGGCCGTCACCTTCACCCCCGACGGCACGGGCACGCGCCTCGCCATCCACTTCACCTTCGCCGACGCCCGCGCGGTCCGGACGGCGGTGGAGCGCTACGGGGTGATCCGGGGAGGGGAGGAGACGCTGGAGCGGATCGCGCGGTATCTGGGGGAGGGGCAGTAGCGGCGGAAACGGCGGAAACGGCGGAAGCGGCGGGAGGCCGGCCGGTTCGAGAGTGTTGTCACCCCGGAGCGAAGCGACGGGGGCAGAGGCGACGGATCCGGCGTACTCAGGTAGTGCGGTGCGCCCACGCCACGTTTCGGCCCTCGTCGCTCGCTGCGCTCACCCCGGGGTGACAGTTCCTTCTTCCGCCGCTGCCACCGTTCCCGCCGCTCCCGCCGCTCCCGCCGCTCCCGCCGCTTCCGCCGTTACCGCCCCCTCCTCCCCCCGTACCGGGCCACGAACGTCTCCACCCCCTCCCGCGCTCCCGCCCCGATCTCCCGCTCCGCCGGGATCACGCCGGTGAGCACCGCGCGGTCGAGCAGCTCGCCCGCCACGAGGTAGGCGAACTGGCCCGCGGCGCGCCGCGCATCGGGGACCCGGAGGAGCCCGGCGCGGTCGAGCCGCCGGAACCCCGCGGCCAGCGCGGCGATCACCTGGCCCGGCGCGCGCTCGAAGTACCCCCGGGCAAGGGCGGGGAAGGTGCGCGCCTCGCCGATCAGGAGCCGCCGGATCGCCACCACCTCGGCGCGGACGATGCCGAGCGCCAGGCGGCGGCCGAGGTCGTCGAGCGTGGGGCGGAGGGAGGCGGCGGAGAGGTCCGCACCGAGCTCGTCGCGGATCCCGCGCGCGAAGGCATCGGCGTAGGCCCCCACGTCCGCCACGATCCCGGTGAAGAGCGTTTCCTTGTCGGCGTAGTTGTTGTAGAGCGTCCGCTTGGTGAGCCCCGCCGCCGCCGCGATCTCCACCATCGTGGTGCCCGCGTACCCCTTTTCGAGGAAGAGCGTCCGCGCCGCCGCCACCGCCGCGGCGCGGGTGCGGAGGACGCGCGGGTCGTCGGGGCGCGGGGTGCGCGGGCCGCCGGATCGAGAAGTTGCACTCATGAGTAAAGTATTATACCTTCGGGGCAACTAATCAACGGCCCGGACCCCCATGCGCACGCGGACGCTCCTCCGCGCCGGCATCGTCGCCGGCGCGCTCTACCTCGCGCTCGGCCTCGCCCAGGCCCTCCTCCGCGAGGGCTTCGACTTCGCGCGACACCCGCTCAGCGTCCTCGCCAACGGGCCCGGAGGTTGGGTCCAGACGGCCAACTTCGTGGTGAGCGGGCTCCTCGTGATCGCCGCCGCCCTCGGCATCCGGCGCGCGCTCGGCGCCGACGCCCGCGCGCTCGCCTGGTTCCTCGGCGCCTTCGGCGCGGGGATGCTCGTCGCCGCCGTCTTCCCCGCCGATCCGGTGGACGGGTTCCCGCCGGGAACGCCCGAGGGATATCCCACGTCCATCAGCACCGCCGGCATGATCCACTTCATCGCAGGCACGCTCGGCTTCGTGGCGCTTGCCGTGAGCTGCTTCCTCGCCGCACGCGCGATGCGCCGCCGGAACGAACCTTCCCTCGCGCGGTTCTCGCTCGTCTCCGGCCTCGCGGTGCTCCTCGGCTTCTTCGGCGGGCCGCTCCTCGGCGGCGGCGCGCTGATGATCGCGGGGATCTGGTTCGCGGTCGTAGTGGGGTGGGCGTGGCTCACGATTCTCTCGCTCAAGCTGTACCGGGAGGCGCCGGAGCCGGTGCGGTGAGTCGCGTACGGTCCCGCGCCCGGCGGCTGGCGGAGCAGGGCGCGGGCCATATCTTGGACTCGCCCTCTTCCGGCGGTCGTCATGACCCGATCCACTCCCGCGCTGCTCCTCGCGCTCCTCGCGCTGCACACCGCCTGCGCCAGCCCTCCATCGAGCGGCGCGACCCTCGTCCCTGTCGCTCCGCGTGAGGGGTACGTTACCGCGAAGGACGGCGCGCGCATCTTCCACCGGATGACCGGCGCGGGCCCCGACACCATCGTCATGATCCACGGCGGCCCCGGCCTCACCATGGACTACATGGTGGCCGACTTCGAGCCGCTCGCCCGGCATTACGCGCTCCTCTTCTACGACCAGCGCGGGGCCGGCCGCTCGTCGCTCGTGAGCGACTCCGCCGCACTCGACGCCGAGCGCTTTGTGGACGACCTCGAGGCCCTCCGCGTCCACTTCGGCATGGAGCGGATCACGCTCCTTGGCCATTCGTGGGGGGCGGGCGTGCAGGCGCTCTACGCCCTCCGCCACCCCGGGCGTGTCGGCCGCCTCCTCCTCGTGGACGCGCTGCCGCTCCGGCGGAGCGAGCTCCTCCGGGCCTTCACGGCGCTCGAGGAGGGGCGGGACAGCGTGACGCGCGCGGCGATGAAGCGCTGGTACGACGCGCGGGTGGCCGATCCCGGGGACGCCGCCGCCTGCCGCGCCTACTATCTCCTCTGGTTCCATCCCTTCTTCGTGGACACCACGGCGCTCCACCGGAGCCGCGGCGACTTCTGCGCCGGCACCCTGGAGTCGCGCCGCAACAAGATCGCGGCGGTGGACCGCTACACCATCGCCTCGCTCGGCGACTGGGACTGGCGGGATTCACTCCGCGGGATCACGGCACCGACCGTCGTGCTGCACGGTACGGCAGATCCACTCCCGGTGGAGACCGCCCGCGAATGGGCCGCCGCCATTCCCGGCGCACGGCTCGTCCTCTTCGAGGGCGTCGGCCACTTCCCCTATGTCGAGGCGCCCGGGCGGTTCGTGGCGGCGGTGGACAGCTTCATGCGAGCGACGCGCCCGGGGAGGTAGCCGCAGTCGTCCTTCGACCATATCGCCTGCGGCTGCGCCGGCCGCGCCCGCGTTGCCCCGCCCGTGGAGGCCCCGAGCGACGCCTCACCCCCGATACCTCACCTCCACC
>DASTYH010000205.1:0-9449 GCA_035765075.1 Gemmatimonadales bacterium | reverse complement strand
TCTACAACTTCCAGGAGCTCCGCGCCGAGCTGCAGGGCCTCGGCCACGCCTTCGTGAGCCGCTCCGATACCGAGGTGCTGCTCCACGCATTCCAGGAGTGGGGCCCGGCGTGTCTCGACCGGCTCAACGGGATGTTCGCCTTCGGGGTGTGGGACCGGGTCCAACGGCGGCTCTTCCTCGCCCGGGACCGTCACGGCATCAAGCCCCTCTACTACTGGACCGACGGCCGGCACTTTGCCTTCGCCTCCGAGATCAAGGCCATCCTCACCCTTCCCGGGGTGCGCCGCCGGGTCTCGCTCCCCGCCGTTCACCAGTACTTCACCTTCCAGAACGTCTTCACCGACGAGACGTTCTTCGAGGGGATCCGCATCCTCCCCGCGGCGCACACGCTGACGATCGAGGGGGATCGCGTGGGCGTGCCGACTCCGTACTGGGATTACCGGTTCGGGCTCGATACGCTGGCGCTCTCCGAGGAGGAGTGCGTGGACGAGCTCTTCCGCCGCTTCCAGGAGAGCGCGGTCCGCCAGCTCGTGAGCGACGTGCCGATCGGGAGCTACCTGAGCGGCGGGATGGACTCGGGGTCGCTCACCGCGGTGGCATCCCAGCACCTGGGCCGGATCCATTCGTTCACCGCGGGGTTCGACCTCACGTCCGCCTCCGGCATCGAGCTCGGCTTCGACGAGCGGCTCCCCGCCGAGATGATGGCGCACACCTTCCGGACCGAGCACTATGAGGTCGTGCTCCATTCGGGCGACATGGAGCAGGTGATCGGGGACCTGGTCTGGCACCTCGAGGACCTCCGGGTCGGCCAGTCGTATCCGAACTACTACGTGGCGCGGCTCGCGAGCCGCTTCGTCAAGGTGGTGCTCTCCGGCGCCGGGGGCGACGAGCTCTTCGGCGGGTATCCCTGGCGCTACTTCCAGGTGGCGGGGAGCCGGTCGCCGGAGGAATACTTCCGGAACTACTACGGCTTCTGGCAGCGGCTCGTGGGAGACGACGAGAAGGCGCGGCTCTTCCAGCCGGAGGTACAGAAGGCGCTGAGCGGCCACTCGACGTTCGACGTCTTCAAGGGCGTCTTCGCCAATCACCCGCTGCCGCTCGAGTCGACGGACGATTACATCAACCATTCGCTCTACTTCGAGGCGAAGACCTTCCTCCACGGCCTCCTCGTGGTGGAGGACAAGATCAGCATGGCACACGGCCTCGAGAGCCGCGTCCCGTTCCTCGACGACGAGCTGGTGGATTTCGCCATGCGGGTGCCGATCCGCTACAAGATCGAGGAATCGCTGCTCCGCGGTCCGATCGACGAGGACGACGTCACGAAGCGCGCCCGCTGGCGGAGCTCCTCCGAGGGCAAGACGGTGCTCCGGAAGGCGATGAGCCGCCTCATCCCGCGGGAGATCATCGAGCGGAAGAAGCAGGGGTTCAGCGGGCCGTACGACTCCTGGTACCGCGGCGAGAGCCTCGACTACATCCGGCGCCTCCTCACGAGCCCGCGGAGCCGCTACCGCGAGTTCATCGATCCGGCGTTCGTGGCGGGCGTGATCGACGAGCACACCGCGGCAAAGCGGAACCACCGGCTCCTGATCTGGTCGCTCCTCTGCTTCGAAGTGTGGCTCCGGAAATTCATGTGACGGGCATGCAGGTCGACGCGGCGATCATCGGCGGCGGGGTCATCGGCCTCGCGGTGGCGATGCGCCTGGCCCGGGAGGGCATGGACGTGGCGCTCCTCGAGCGGCACGAATCCTTCGGCAGGGAAGCGAGCAGCCGCAACAGCGAGGTCGTCCACGCTGGGATGTACTACCCCGCCGGCTCGATCAAGGCGAGGCTCTGCGTCGCCGGCAACCTCGCCCTCTACGCCTGGTGCGACACCCACGGGGTGGCCTATCGCCGGACCGGCAAGTTCATCGTCGGCACGACCCCGGGCGACGAGGCGGTCCTCGAGAGCATCCTGGCGCGGGGGCTCGCCAACGGGGTCGAGGGGCTCCGGTGGGCCGCACCCGGGGAGCTCGAGCGGGAGGAGCCCGATGTCCGCGCCCAGTCGGCGCTCTGGTCGCCCTTCACCGGCATCGTCGACTCCCACGGGCTGATGCAGAGCTTTGCCCATGAGGCCGAGCGCCACGGCGCCATGCTCGCCTGGGGGCACGCCTTCCTCTCCGCCGCACCGGCGGGGAATGGCTACGCGATCCGCTACCGCGGACCGGATGGCGCGGAGGCGGACATGGGTGCGGCGCGGGTGGTGAACGCCGCCGGCCTCGCCGCCGACGAGATCGCCGCCGGCATGGGCCTCGACATCGACGCGCTGCAGTACCGTCTCTGCTTCGTGCGTGGCTGCTATTTCCGCCTGAGCGACCGCTGGACCGGCCGGCTCCGCCACCTCGTCTATCCGGTGCCGCACCCGGGCCTGTCGGGACTCGGCGTCCATGTGACGGTGGACCTGGCCGGCGGCGCGCGCCTCGGCCCCGACGTCGAGCAGCTCGCGGAGCGGACCCAGGATTACCGGGTGGACGCCGGCCGGGCGGCGGCATTCGCGGCCGCAGCGGCGACGTACCTCCCCGATGTCGCGCTGGAGGACCTCCGTCCCGATCAGGCCGGAATCCGTGCGCGCCGGATCGTGCCGGAGGGGGGCGCCCCCGATTTCATCATCGCCGAGGAGAGCGCGCAGGGGCTGCCGCGCTGGGTGAACCTGATCGGGATCGAGTCGCCGGGCCTCACCTGCGCGCTCCCGCTCGCGGACCGGGTCCTCGAGCTCGTCGGGTAACCGGCCCCGGCGGAGCGCTATCGGAGGCGGCGGATCTCGCCGCAGGCAATCGGGAGCGTGACGTGCGCCGGGATCGGGCCCAGTGATGCCACCGTGGCCGGCAGTCCCGTGGCGGCCGCCACGCCGTGGAGAAACACCACCCGCCTCTCGAGCTCGAGTTCCTGACCGTCGAAGGCCTCGCGGAATGCCGCCTCGAGCGCGGCGAGCGAGACCGTGCTCCGGTATTGCACCCTTCCTGACGCCGACGCCTTCGGGTAGGTGTTCCTCGGAATGTCGAGCGCGACCGGATCGTCGTTGATGGGAACCATCGTCGTCCCCGCCAGCGTCTCCGTTTCGATCAGGTCGACGATCCCATCCTCGTTTGCATCCCGTGCGTCGGTCGGGCAGACGGCATCCCGCCCGTCCGGGAAACCGTGGATGTGCTGCCAGTGCGTGGTCTCCGGCGGCACGCCGCTCGCGTCGGTCGCAACGGTCAGGCGGTCCCCGGTGATCGCGAACGAGACTTCCCCCGATGCAGCTGACCCGGTGACCGTCGCGTTCCGCGGGATGAGTCGGGCGACGTACATCCGGTCCCCCTGTGCCGGCCGGACGCCGGCGTCCGGCGGCACTCCGCGCGCACCGGAACAGCCTGCGAGCAGCGTGATGATCGCGGCTGCAGCGCCGGTCGACCGTGCCCTCCTGCGGCCTCTCCCGCGAGACGTTCCCCCGTCGAACATGTTGGCCCCCTGCTGGATTGAGATGCCCACCTGCGACGCCCGGCGTCATGCGGGGCGCGTGCGCCAAGGTGGCTCAACCTAATTGTCAAGTCAATCACCTTGACAATTATGACCGAAGCCGATACCCTGCGAGGGTGACGCTGAATCCGCGGGAGATGCTCCCATGACGAGAGACCGCTTTCCCCCGGGGGATCGGTGAGAGCGCCCGGCCTCGGCCAGAGCCAGCGGGCGATCCTCGAGGTGCTCAAGCGCCGCGGCAGCGCCACCGTGCCCCAGGTCGCCGCGGAGCTGGGGCTCAACATCGAGACGGTCCGGGATCACCTCAAGGCGCTCGCGGCCCACGCGCTCGTCCGGCGGGCGGGCAGCGTGAAGAGCCGGCCGGGGCGTCCGGAGATCCTCTACGGCCTCACCCCGGAGGCCGAAGCGCTCTTTCCGCGGCGGGAGGGCGAAATCCTTCACGAGCTCGCGGCGTACCTGAAGCGCAGCGGAAATGAGCGGCTTCTCCGCGAGTTCTTCGAGCAGAGCATCGGCCGCCTTCGCGAAGGGGCACTCGCCCGGGTGCGGCATCTCGAAGGGCGGGCGCGGGTCGAGGAGGTCGCGCGGATCTTTTCCGAGTTCGGCTTCATGGCGCGCGTGGAAGGCCAGGCCGACGAGCCCGAGCTCAGGCTCTGCCATTGTCCGCTCCGGGCGCTGGTCGACGTGACCAGGTTGCCGTGCGTGGCCGAGATCGGACTCATGGGGGAGCTGCTCGGGGAGAAGCTGACCCGATTGAGCTACATCCCGGCCGGCGCGCCGAGCTGCTCCTATCGAATCGAGGCGTGATGCTGACCGAGGAAGTCGCGCGGGCAGCGCTCGCGCAGGTCGCTTACCCCGGACTCAAGCGCGACATCGTGGCGCTCGGGCTCGTGCGCTCGATCGTCATCGGTAACGGAAGGGTGCACGTTTCCCTCGCGCTCGCATCGCCCAGGGCGGGCGTTCCGGAGCAGCTGCGGGAGGCCATCCGCGTGGCGCTCGCGGAGGCGGGTGCAATCCGCTCCGAGGTCCAGATCCTGTCGCCCGAGGGCCGGGCACCGGGTCGGGAAGATCCCTGGGCCGAGCGGGATCGACTTCCCGGCGTCAGGCGCATCATCGCGGTGGGGGCCGGGAAGGGCGGCGTGGGGAAGAGCACGGTGGCCGTGAACCTGGCGCTTTCGCTGAGCGCAACGGGCCTCCGGGTCGGCATCCTCGATGCCGACATCTACGGCCCTTCGGTGCCTGTCCTCGTCGGGCTCGAAGACGGCGCGAAGCGGGTCAGGATGACCGCGCAGCAGCAGATCCTCCCCCTCGTGGCATACGGCCTCGCCGTGGTGTCGTTCGGGTTCTTCCTCGGAGAGCAATCCCCCGCGGTGTGGCGGGGCCCGATGGTCAGCAAGGCGGTGAAGCAGTTCTCGAAAGGGGTGGTGTGGCCGGATCTCGACGTGCTCGTCGTGGACCTCCCGCCGGGGACCGGCGACGTGCCTCTCTCGCTCGCGCAGTCCGTGGTGGTGGACGGTGCGGTCGTGGTCACGACGCCGCAGCGACTCGCCTCCCTGGAGGCGGCCAAGGCCATCGAGATGTTCCGCAAGCTCGCCGTGCCGGTGCTCGGCGTGGTCGAGAACATGAGTTACGCCGCCTGTGAATGCGGCCGCCGCTCCCACCCCTTCGGTCAGGGCGGAGGTGACGCACTGCGTGAGGCGAGCGGGGCGCCGCTCCTCGCGCGGATCGCGTTCGACGAGGCGACGGTCGCCGATGGTGACGCCGGCACCCCCGCCGTGATCGAGCGGCCGGACGGGGAGACGGCGGCGGCATTCCGATCCGTCGCCGGCCAGGTACTCGAGCTCCTGGGGCTCCGTCCCGCGGCCGCTGCCGCCCCGGCGGAGCTGGTCGGGTGAGCGCGCCTGCGCCCGGGCTCGCCGCCACGATGGCGCCGCCTTTCCTGCTCCCGGGAAAGCACTTCGCCGCGGCGATGTTGTTTCTCCTTCTCGGCGCCGTCGGCGCCGTGGCGGTTGCGCCGGAGCTCGCTGCAGGCGCGTTTCCCTCGCCCCGCGTGGTTGGAGTCACCCATCTCTTCACGCTGGGATGGATCACCACCTCCATCATGGGGGCGCTGTACCAGTTCCTGCCGGTTGCGCTGGGCGAGCCGATCCGCTCGATCCGTGTGGCCCACCTCACCTTCCTGTTCTATGTCCCCGGCCTCGCGGCCTTCGTCGGCGGCCTCCTCTTCTGGTCCTCCCCGCTGCTCCTGGCGGGCGCGGCGACGCTCGGCGTGGGCGTGATACTCTTTGCCGGGAACCTCGGTGCGAGTCTCGGCCGAGCCTCGAACCGCGACGTCACCTGGTGGGCGCTTGCGGGAGCGGACCTCTTCCTGGTGGTCACGCTGGTGCTCGGACTCGCGCTCGCCGGCAACCTTCGCTACGGATACCTCGGAGCCGCCCGCCTCACCGCGCTCGGGACGCACCTGCACGTGGCACTCGGAGGGTGGGTCCTCCTCGTGATGGTCGGGGTCGCCCATCGGCTCCTGCCGATGTTCCTCCTGAGTCATGGAGCCGGCGACCGCTTTGCCCGGGCGGCGGTGGCGCTGCTCGCGGCCGGCGCCGGGACGCTGGCGCTGGGCCACCATGCCCCGCCGATCGTGAGCCGCTGGGTGCCCGCGCTCCTCCTCGCCGCGGGGCTGCTCGCGTTCCTCCTGCAGGCGCGGCGGTTCTACCGGCACCGGCATCGGCCGGCGCTCGACCCCGGGATGCGGCTCGCCGCCGCCGCCCTCGGCCTGCTGGGCGTGGGGCTCGCCCTCGCCGGTCCCCTCCTGATCGCACGCGGGTCGCCGCGCGCCTGGACGGCGTACGTGCTGGTGATCGTGCTCGGGATCAGCCTCTTCGTGGCCGCGCACTACTACAAGATCGTCCCGTTTCTCGTGTGGTATCACCGATTCGGCCCGCTGGCGGGAAAGCGGCCGCTCCCCCGGGTGAGCGAGCTGTATGCCGCGGGCCCGGCCACCGCCGCCGGGGGGCTGCTGGTGGCGGGGACCCTCGTCCTCGCCCTGGCCACCGCGCTCGGGTCCCCGCTCGGGGCGCGGGGGGGCGCGGTCCTTCTGGCGCTCGGGGTGGCGATCGAGGCGGTCCAGATGCTCCTGCTCTCGAGGAGGATGCCATGACGGCGGTGGGAAGGGAGGACGTGTCCGAGGCGATCGTGCGCGATGCGCTGCGAACGGTGATCGACCCGGAGATCGGCCTGGATATCGTCACGCTGGGACTCGTCTACGACCTCGACATTGCGGGGGGTGATGTCAGGATCACGTTCACGCTGACGACCCCGGGTTGCCCCATGGAAGCACACATCACCAACGGGATCGTCCAGGCAATTTCGCGGCTCCCCGGGGTGACCCGGGTCGAGCCACACCTCGTGTGGGACCCTCGATGGTTTCCGGGGATGATTCAGGAGGAACGATGGTGATCCGACGGACCGATTCGGTGGCCGCGGTGCTGCGGCACGACGAGTCGCTCATCGACGTGTTCATCGGGATTTCGCCCGCCTTCGAGCGACTGCGCAATCCCGCCATGCGGAAGGTGATGTCACGTCTCGTCACGGTGGAGCAGGCGGCGCGCATCGCCGGGGTGGATGGCGACGAGCTGGTGCGGCGGCTGAATCGCGAAGCGCCGCCTGTCGCACAGGCTTCGCCGCCGGCCGGGGCGCCGCCGCCGCCGTCTTCCACGCCGCGTGCGCTGCCGCCGGAGCTCGCGGGCATCGCCGTGGAAAAGGTGGTCGAGGTGGATGTCCGCGAGGACCTGCGTTCGGGAAAGGAGCCGTTCAGCCGGATCATGGCGGCTCGCCGGGAGGTGCCGGAAGGAGGCGTGCTGTTGCTCCGGGCGATCTTCGAGCCGGTGCCGCTGTACGCCGTGATGGCCCGGCAGGGGTTCGATCACGCCACCGAGCGGCTCGCCGACGACGACTGGCGGGTGTGGTTCTATCCGGCCACGGGAGAACCGGAGGAGGCAACTCTCCGGGCGCGTCCGGCGACGGCGCCCGCGGCGGAGGAGGGGGTCGTGGTCCTCGACGTCCGGAATCTCGAACCCCCCGAGCCGATGGTCCGGACGCTCGCGGCGCTGGAGGAGCTGCCGCCGGGCGGCACACTGGTCCAGCTCAACGTCCGCGTTCCGCAGTTTCTCCTCCCTCGCCTCGAGGAGCGGGGATTCCGCTATGAGATCCGCGAACAGGCGCCGGACCTGGTGCGCGTGTTCATCCGCCGCGCCGCGGCCACCCAGGCGCAGACCTGAAACAGGGAGACCACTGCATGACTGCAGCACACACGCTCGATGTACGGGTGATTCCCCCGCGAGAGAAGCACCCCACCATCTTCGATACGTTCAACGCGCTCGCGCCGGGGGAATCGTTCGTCCTGGTGAACGATCACGATCCGCGGCCCCTCCGCTACCAGTTCGAATTCGAGCACGCGGGAGAGTTCGGGTGGGAGTATCTCGAGCAGGGTCCGTCCGTCTGGCGCGTCGAGATCTCCAGGAAGGCGAAGTCATGAAACTCGGTCTCAGCTCGGCGGCGGCACCGGATGCGCCGCTGGGCGAGCTCCTCGAGGCTGCGGCACGGCGTGGCTTCGGTGCACTCGAGCTGCGGGAAGGAGACGCCCACGGCATCACGCCGGATGCCGATGTCGGCGCGATCGGAGAGGCGGTACGGCGCGCCACGGCCGCCGGGCTGACGATTACCGGATACCGCACCGGGGGAGCGGGGCACGACCTGGCGCTCGCACGCCTCTCCTACACGCTCGGCGCCCCGATCCTCCTGGAGGGACCGGAAGACCTGGCGGCCCGCATCGCGCGCGCACGCCAGATGCGGAACGCCGGTGCGGCCGTGGCCATCGTGCTCCGCGGAGAGTCGGTCGTACAGGATGGGGCGCTCGCTGCGGCCCTGTCGTCACCCCTCGCCTGGGACGCGGATCCGCGCGTCGGTCCACCCGGCCGTTTCGCAGAGGCGCTACTCAGGCGCACCGCGGGAGCGCTGCGGCACATCTGCCTGCCCGGTGGGGGGCCGGAGACGACGCTGCAGGACGGAATGGGCGTCGGCGACTTGATGCGGCGCCTGGCGCTGGCCGGCTACGAGGGCACGCTCGTGCTCGCGCCGAGCACCACGCGGTATCGCCTCGCCTGGCGCAGCTGGCTCGGACACCGGGGTGGCGGGGGCTGTGGCAGCAAGGTCGCCGAAACGCCGGTGCGCCAGCTCACGACTCTGGCGATGGAGGGAGGCGAGCGATGAGCGAGCTCGTACTGCTGGACGTGCGGTCGGTCGAGCCGAGGGACCGGTTCGACCGCATCATGGGCGCCTACGAGGCGCTGGGCGCCGAACAAACGCTGGAACTCACCGTGGACCACGACCCGAAGTGCATGTACTACACGCTCCGGGCCACCCGCGGCGACGACGCCTTCGATTTCGATTACCTCGAGAACGGGCCCGAGACCTGGCGGGTGCAGGTCCGAAAAGCTGCCGCCGGCGCGAGGGCATGATGTCTTCCATCGAGCGGCAGCTTTGGTGACGTGCTCGTGTTCGACCTCGACGAGGAGCACCGCCGCCTCGAGGATTCCGCAACGGACGAACCGGGCACCCGCGGCGCACGCACGCTCCTCAAGGAAGGCCCGCTGAGAGTGACTCTCGTGGTCCTGGCCCCCGGCGGATCGATCGCGGAGCATCGGGCGCAGGGACCGATCACGGTACAGCCGCTCAAGGGGGAGTTCCGCTTCGTGGCGGCGGGGAGCGTGCACGACCTCCGCCCGGGCCAGCTCCTCTGTCTGGAAGGCGGAATCCGCCACTCGGTGTCGTCGGCGGCGGGGGCGGAGTTCCTTCTGACCGTCGTGAGGGCCGAGGCGGACGAGAAGCGCAGGGAACGGTGATCGCTCCGGTCCGGCTCCCCGGGCCGGCATGACAGATACCACGCAAAGGAGGCACGCATG
>DASTYH010000204.1:0-4944 GCA_035765075.1 Gemmatimonadales bacterium | reverse complement strand
ATGCGCCCCCCTCGCGCAGGAGGAACCGCTGCAGCTTGCCGGTGGCCGTGCGCGGGAGGCTCGCGACGAACTCGATCCGGCGCGGATACTTGTGCGGCGCGATCTCCCGCTTCACGTGCTCCTGCAGCGCCTTCACCATGGTGCCGTCGGGCGCATGGCCGTCGCGCAGGACGACGAATGCCTTGACCACCTGTCCCCGCTCCTCGTCCGGCACGCCCACCACGCCGCACTCCGCCACGGCCGGATGCTCCAGGAGGACGCTCTCGACTTCCGGGCCGGCGATGTTGTGGCCGGCCGAAATGATCATGTCGTCGGTGCGCGCCTGATAGTGGAAGTACCCGTCGTCGTCCACGAGATAGGAATCTCCCGTGATGTTCCACCCGTTCTGCACGTACGCCCGCTGGCGCTCTTCGTCGTCGAGATAGCGGCAGCCGGTCGGTCCCCGGACCGCCAGGCGTCCGATCGTGCCGCGGGGGACCTCGACGCCTTCGTCGTCCACCACGATCGCCTCGTAGCCGGGGACCGGCTTGCCGGTCGCCCCGGGGCGCGCTTCCTCCGGCGTGGCGCTGATGAAGATATGGAGCATCTCCGTCGAGCCGATGCCGTCGATGATGCGGATGCCCGTGGCGCGTTCCCATGCCTCGAAGGTGGAAGCGGGAAGGGTCTCGCCCGCGGAGACGCACTTCCGGAGACTCGGCACGCCCTCGGGCCCGAGGAGCGGCAGCATCGCGCGGTAGGCGGTCGGCGCGGTGAAGCAGATCGTCGCGCCGAAGTCCCGGATTCCCTGGAGGAGATGGGGCGGGGACGCCTGCTCGAGGAGGAGGGCGCTCGCACCGATCCGCATCGGGAAGAGGACGAGCCCGCCGAGCCCGAAGGTGAAGGCGAACGGCGGAGAGCCGCAGAAGATGTCGAGGGCAGTCGGCGCGAGCACGTGCCGCGGAAAGCAGTCGCAGATGGCGAGGACGTCGCGGTGAAAGTGCATCGTCCCCTTCCCCTTCCCGGTGGTGCCGGAGGTGAACGCGATCAGCGCCACGTCGTCGGCGGCGGTACTCACGTTCCGGAACGTCGCCGGCTTCCGCGCCATGAGCGCCTCGAGGCCGTCGGGCGCCTCGCTGTTGAAGCACACCACCCGCGCCCCGGCGCGGGGATTGCCGCGCCCGGTCCGCTCCATCCCGCGCCGGCAGTCCTCCGCGAGCCGCACATCGGTCAGCGCGAGCGTGACGGCGGCGCGGTCGGCCGTGTAGCAGATCTCCCGCGGCCGGAGGAGAGGCATGGTGCAGACGACCACGCCCCCGGCCTTGAGCACCGCGAACCAGCAGGCGGCCATCATCGGATTGTTCGGCCCGCGGAGGAGGACGCGGCCGCCGGGCTCGAGTCCGAGGTCGTCCACCAGCACATTGGCGATCCGGTTTGCCCGCTCGAGGAGCTGGGCGTAGGTCCACATCCCGCCGGGAAAGTGGAAGACCGGGTGGTCGCCGCGCCCATCGCGCACCGTGGCATCGAGCAGCTCGGTGGCGCAGTTGAGCCGCGCCGGATAGGCGAGCCCCGGAATCCGGTCGTACCGCATCTCGGGCCAGAGGACGCGGGGCGGAAGGTGGTCCCGGCAGAAGGTGTCGCGGTGGCCCGAGGGGGCGCGCGCGGTCATGCGTCCTCCAGGAGGCGGCCGGCGATCACGAGGCGCTGGATCTCGCTCGTTCCCTCGTAGATGCGGAGCGCGCGGATCTCGCGATAGAGCTGCTCGACCGGTGCGCCGGCGACGACGCCGAGTCCGCCGAGGAGCTGCACGGCGTCGTCGATCACCCGCTGGGCGGCCTCGGTGGCGTGGAGTTTGGCCATCGCGGCCTCGCGGGTGACCCGGGCCGCGCCCTGGTCCACCGCCCACGCGGCGCGATAGACCAGGAGCGCGCTCGCGTCGATCGCGGTGGCCATGTCCGCCAGCCGGGCCTGGGTGAGCTGGAACTCGGCGAGGGGGCGACCAAAGGCGTGACGCGCCTTCACGTGCCGAAGCGCCTCGGCCAGGGCCCGCCGCGCCATTCCCAGCGCCGCCGCGCCGACGGTGGCGCGGAAGACGTCGAGGGTTCCGAGCGCCACCCGGAGCCCCTTGCCGGGCTCCCCCACGATCGCGTCCGTGGGCACGCGACACCGCTCCAGGCGAAGGGTGCCGAGGGGATGCGGCGCGATCACGTCGATGCGCCCGGACACGGTGAGCCCCGGATTGTCGGCGTCCACCATGAACGCGCCGAACGCCCGCTCGCCCACATCGGGCATGCGGCAGAAGACCACGTAGTGATCGGCGATGCCGGCATTCGAGATCCAGGTCTTCTCGCCGTCGAGGACGAACCCGTCCCGATCGCCCCGTGCCGTCGTGGCCATGGCCGCCACGTCGCTCCCCGCCTCACGCTCCGAAATGGCGAAGGCGGCGATCCGCTTCCCCTCCGCGACGCCGGGGAGGTACCGGCGGCGGAGATGCTCCGATCCATGCAGCGAGATCGGCGCCGTTCCCAGTCCCTGCATCGCAAAGGCGAATTCCGCCAGCGCATCGTGCCGCGCGAACGTTTCCCGGATGAGGCAGACCGAGCGGATGTCCAGCCGCTCGCGAATTCCGCCGTACCGGGCGGGTACGAGATGGCGGAGCCAGCCGTCCCGGCCCAGGCTGCCAACGAGCTGGCGGCAGCGCGCGTCGACGTCGTGCGGGTGGGTGCCGGCGGCGAGCTCGGAGACCGCCCAGGCCTCGACCTCACGGGCGAGCGCGCGGTGCTCGTCATCGAAGAAGGGCCAGGCGAGGTGCTCGGTATGCGGCACTAGTCGCCCTCGAAGCGCGGTGATTCCCGGGCCACGAAGGCGCGGTAGGCGCGCGCAAAGTCCTCCGACTCCATGAGCTCGGCCTGGACCTCGGCCTCGTACTCGATGGCATCGTCGAGGGCCATGTCCCACTCCTCGTGCAGCGCCCGCTTGGTGGCGGCATGCGCCAGCGTGGGGCCGTCGGCCAGGGAGCGGGCGAGTCCCTGCGCCTCGGCGAGGAGCACGCCGCCCGGCACCAGCCGGTTGTAGAAGCCCCAGCGCTCCGCCTCGTCGCCGCTCAGGAAGCGGCCGGTGTAGAGGAGCTCGCTCGCGCGACCGTGCCCGATGATGCGGGGCAGCATGGCGCAGGCGCCCATGTCGGCGCCGGAAAGTCCCACCCGCACGAAGAGGAACGCCACGCGGCTCTCCGGCGTCCCGAGCCGGAGGTCGGAGGCCATGGCGAGGATGGCGCCGGCACCGGCGCACACCCCGTCCACCGCGGCGATGATCGGCTGGGGACAGGCGCGCATGGCGTGCACGAGCTCGCCGGTGAGCCGCGTGAAGGCGATCAGCTCCTCGTCGCACCCGTCCTCCTTCAGCTGGACCAGCGGGCCGATGATCTCGTGCACGTCGCCGCCGCTGGAGAAATTGCCGCCGGCCCCGGTGAGGACAACGGCCTTGACGTCGGGGCGCTCGCGGAGGGCCCAGAAGGTGTTGGCCAGCTCGCGGTAGGACTGGAAGGTGAGCGGGTTCTTCCGCTCCGGGCGATTGAGGGTGATGGTCGCGACGCGGCCCTCCAGCGACCAGAGAAAGTGCGTGGGATTCATGCGCTCAGATCTCGCCTCCGGAGACGGGGACGACGCGGCCGTTGATCGCATCGGCCGACGGTGCGGCGAGCCACGCCACGGCCTGCGCCACTTCCTCCGGGCGGATGATCGTCCCGCGCGGGTTGTCGCGGATCACGCGGGCGCGGGCTTCGTCGGCCGGGATGCCGAGTCCCGCCATGATGTTCTGCTCGGCGCGGCGGGCCATGCCGGTGTCGGTGTAGCCGGGACAGACGGCGTTCACCGTGATCCCCTTCTTCCGCACCTCGAGCGCGAGGGAGCGGGTGAGCCCCACCAGCGCATGCTTCGACGCGCAGTAGGCGCCGATCCGCGGATAGCCCTTGAGGCCCGCCATCGAGGCCACATTCACGATGCGGCCCCCTCCCGCCGCGAGCATCGCGGGGAGGACCTCGCGGATGCAGCCGACGGCGCCCATCAGGTTCACCGCGATCGCCGTCGACCAGGCTTCGTCCGACGTCTCGAGAAAGGGCGCGGCGGTGGCCTCGCCGGCGTTGTTGACGAGGAGCCACGGCGCCGGAAAGCGATCCCGCGACTCGGCGAAGGCCGCCCGGATGCTCGCCGGGTCCGCCACATCGCAGTGGACGGCGAGCACCTCGGCGGTCTTCTTCCGGAGCGTCACGGCGAGCCCCCCCAGCGCCGCCGCATCGCGTCCCATCAGCGTGAGCGTCGCGCCGTCCTCGGCGAGCGCGGTGGCGATTGCCGCCCCGATGCCGCGCGCGGCACCGGTGACGATGGCGTGCCGCCCCGAGAGCGGCAGGGAAAGGGTCATGCGTTGCGTGCCCTGGCGAGGTTCCGGATGAGCTGGTCGCGCCCCGTGAGATACTGCGGCGGCCACGGCTGGTCCGCAAAGCCCTGCTCGGCCGCGGCGCGGAGCGTCCAGTGCGGGTCGCTCAGGTGCGGACGGGCGAGAGCGCAGAGGTCGGCGCGGCCGGAGGTGATGATCGAGTTGACCTGGTCGCCGTCCGTGATGTTGCCGACGGCGATCGTCGGCAGCAGCGTCTCGTTGCGGATCCGGTCGCTGAAGGGGGTCTGGAACATGCGCCCGTAGACCGGCTTCGCCTCGTCCGACGTCTGCCCCGCCGACACGTGAATGATATCCGCGCCGGCGGCCCCGAAGGCACGGGCCACCTCGACCGCGTCGGCATCGGTGATTCCCCCATCCACCCAGTCGTGCGCCGAGATGCGCACCGAGATGGGGCGCTCCGCGGGCCAGACCTCGCGCATCGCCCCGAAGACCTCGATCGGCCAGCGCAGCCGGTTCTCGAGCGAGCCGCCGTATGCGTCGGTGCGCTGGTTGCTGAGCGGGGTGATGAAGCTG
>DASTYH010000203.1:0-9323 GCA_035765075.1 Gemmatimonadales bacterium | reverse complement strand
GCATGCCCGGTCCCCCGACGGCGACCTGACGTCCGTCCACCTCAGCCTCGACCCCGTGCCCGGGAACCGCCGTGAATCCCCGGGCGTCCGGAACCTGGACGGAGCGATCGCGCGCGCTGGCCACGATTGCCCGGGCGACGGGATGCTCCGAATCCTGCTCCGCTCCCGCGGCGAGTCGCAGCGCCTCGCTCGCCTCCTGGCCTGCGGCCACACTCATGTCGACGACGCGGTGGGAGCCGAGTGTGAGGGTCCCGGTCTTGTCGAAGACGACGGCGTTCAGCAGGCGGGCCTCTTCGAGCCCGCGCCGATCCCGCACCAGGAGCCCGTTCTGCGCGCCAAGAGTCGTGGAAATGGCGACCACCAGCGGCACCGCCAGGCCCAGGGCGTGGGGGCAGGCGATCACCAGCACCGTGACCGTGCGCTCCACGGCATAGGCGACATCGTCCCCGATTCCCATCCAGGTGATGAAGGTCACCACCCCCGCACCGAGCGCCACCATCGTGAGCCAGAAGGCGGCGCGGTCGGCCAGTGCCTGCGCCCGGGAGCGTGATGTCTGGGCCTGTGCCACGAGCCGCATGATTCCGGCGAGGGTCGTCCGATCGCCCGTACCGGTGACCTCGACTCGCAGCGATCCGGCACCGTTGATCGTGCCGGCGATCACCCGATCGCCCGCGTTCTTGTCCACGAGCCGGCTCTCGCCCGTGATCATGGACTCGTTCAGGCTGCTGTGACCCTCGATGACCCTGCCGTCGGCCGGGACGTTGGCGCCGGGTCGTATGAGGACGAGGTCCCCTTCGCGGAGTGCGGACAACGGCACGTCCTCCGACCGCTCGCCGGAGTCGTCGCGAACGAGGCGGGTCGCCGAGTTAGGCAGCAGCCTGGCGAGCTCGGCGAGGGCTCCCTCGGCCTGCGATATGGATCGCATCTCGATCCAGTGCCCCAGGAGCATGATGGTCACGAGGGTGGCCAGTTCCTCCCAGAGCGGCGTGCCCGGATAGCCCAGCGTGACCGCCGCGCTGAAGACGAAGGCCACGCTGATGGCCAGCGCGATGAGGGTCATCATGCCCGGGAGGCGCGCCCGGATCTCGCGTACCGCGCCGACCAGGAACGGCCGGCCGCCGTACAGGAAAACGGCAGTCCCGAG
Source organism: Gemmatimonadales bacterium (assembly GCA_035765075.1). GTDB lineage: Bacteria > Gemmatimonadota > Gemmatimonadetes > Gemmatimonadales > GWC2-71-9 > CAMLLJ01. Next base: position 8,179 of record DASTYH010000203.1, on the reverse strand, counting down.
TATCGGCGCGATCAGGTGGCTTCCGGCGATCATCGGCGGGGCATAGCCGAAGACCCGCGGCAGCATGTGGCCCCAGAAGAGGGTCGGAACCGTCAGCGCGAGCGAGAGCCAGAACTTGTCCCGGAACATTCCGGGCGAATGCCCGGCATGCTTGTCGTGGCCCGCATGCGGGGCGGTGCCCTCATGCGCCGCGTGCCCCGGGTGACCGGCGGGATCAGGTCTCCGCATCTCGGCATGGTGTGCGTGAGGCGAGGGTGACGCGCTGTGCGAGCCCTCAGGGGCGTGGCTTCCATGGTTGTGGCGCATCATCAGCCCCCGAAAACAAATCGCCTCGCCCATCGATAACCGATGGCGAGGCAGTGACTTCGAGTGGGCCCGGCGAGATTCGAACTCACGACCTCTTGCTCCGGAGGCAAGCGCTCTATCCAGCTGAGCTACGGGCCCGATCGTGGGAGGCGGGAATATACCGGGCCGGAACCGGGAGTGGTACCCGCCCCTTCTCCCGCACTGAGGCCCCCCAGGAAGAACGCCGCCAGCTCCGCGCGTCCCCCCAGCCCCGACTTCTCATACACCGCTACCGCGTGCTGCCGCACGGTGCGCTCGCTCCGTCCGGTCGCCGCCGCCACCTGCTTGTGGCCGAGTCCCTTGAGGAGTCCGAGGGCCACCTCGCGCTCCGCCGGCGTCAGCCCCCAGCGGGCGAACTGGTCCCCGATCGCCTCCCCGAGTCCCGCGAGCGCCGTTTCCGCCTGCCGCTTCCACGCATCCCGCTCCCGCTGCCGCTCCTCCAGGGAGCGCCGGGTCGTCGCCAGGTCGCTTCGAACCTCACCCAGCTTCCGCTCGGCCGCCGCCCAGCCCCGCCAGAGCACGCCCGCGGCGGTGAGGCTCAGGAGGACGAGACCGACCTCGAAGGCCACGTGCAGGGAGAGGAGGGTGGTGGGCCGGTCGAGGATGAGGTCGGTGATGCCGCCGACCACGACCAGGAGGAAGACCGCGATCAGGAGATAGCGGAGCCGGTCCGGCATGTCCGGGTTGCCCGGGCTGCGGGATTCAGGGGGTGCGCTCACTCCGGCAAATGTCGGAGGCGCGCGGAACGCGGGCAAGGCCGTCACTTGCCCGATGGTGCCGTCACGGGCGATGGCCGATGTTGCCGTCGGTACCTGTGGCCGGCTCGGCGAGCGGCCGGACACCCCGAACGAGAGGATGTTCCCATGTTCGACCTGCTTCCGTCACCCCTGCATCCCGCGGTCGTGCATCTTCCGATCGCGTTGACGCTGCTCCTCCCGCTCTTTGCCCTCGGCGCGGTGCTGGCGATCCGGCGCGGCGCGCGCCCGCGCAATGCGTGGGGCCTGACGCTGGGCCTCCTGCTCGCCCTCGTGGGGAGTGCCTGGGTGGCAACCGAAACGGGGGAAGCGCAGGAGGACCGCGTCGAGGCGGTGGTCGGAGACGCGCCGATCCACACCCACGAAGAGGCCGCCGAGGCGTTCCTGCTCCTTGCGTTCGGCGTGCTCGTCGTGGCGCTACCCGGGCTCGCCGCCGGCCGGGTGGGGAAGATCGGGCGCACGGCCGGCCTGGCGGGATCGGTCGTACTGGTCGGCGCCGGCTGGAATGTCGGGCGCTCGGGCGGCGAGCTCGTCTACGAGCACGGAGCGGCAGCCGCCTACACCCAGCCGGGAGGCGACATGACGGCGGGGCCCATCAGCCGATCGGGTGAGGACGACGACTAGCCGCTGCAAGCCCTCTTCGCGTCGTCTTCATTCATTCCTCATAGACCAACTTCTACTTTCGCTTCGTCGCCTGGGCCCGGTGAATCGGGCACCAGGCGCTTGGCACAGCCAGGAACATCATGTCCATATGATAAATGGCCACGCCACAACCACTTGTAAAGGAGCCCAGGATGCGCCGGATGTCGCTCACGCTGGTTTCGATCTCACTCCTTGTGCTCGCCGCCTGCGGCGAGCGCCCTCAGGCGGAACGAGATGGCGAGCGTGACGCCGAGCGGGGCGCCGAGTCTGCGCCCGACGAGTCCCACGCTCCGGCGGAGCGGGAAGGCGACATCATCGAGGTGAAGCTCATCACCGATGAGCAGGGGAACCGCTTCGAGCCGGCCCAGCTGGAGGCCGAAACCGGCGACCTCATCCGGCTCGTGCTCGTGAGCGGCGTCCACAACATGCATTTCCTTCCGGACAGCAATCCGGGGAAGACCGATCTCCCCCCCGCATCCGAGATGCTGCAGCTCCCCGGCCAGACGCTCGACATCCCCGTCACCATGGGTCCCGGCAGCTACTACTTCCAGTGCGATCCGCACGCGGCGCTCGGCATGGTCGGCCGGCTGGAGGTAGAGGAATGATCTTCCGTTCCCGTCCCACTCTCACTGGAGCACCCATCATGTCCCGCGTTCCGTTCCTGGCAGCTGCCGCCGTGCTGACGGGCCTTGCGGCCTGCAGCGGCCGCACTCCGGAAGCCCCCGGCCAGCGGCCGATGGCAACCGGAGACGTCCAGAGCGCCGCCCTGGCCAGCTACATCAAGCCCGGCGATCTCGACGAGTACTACCTCTTCTATTCCGGCGGCCACTCGGGCCAGGTCTTCGTGGCGGGGGTGCCCTCGATGCGCCACATCGCGACGATTCCGGTCTTCGCGCCGTACCCGGGCACCGGCTACGGCTTCGACGAGGAGTCGCATGAGATGCTCGGCGGCTTCACCTGGGGTGACGTCCACCATCCCGCGCTGTCGAAGACGGCGGGCGACTACGACGGCCGCTGGCTCTTCGTCAACGACAACGGCAACAACCGGATCGCGCGGATCAGCCTGCGCGACTTCAAGACGAAGCAGATCCTCGGCCCCATCCCGAACACGATGGGGAACCACGGATCCTCCATGGTGACCGACAACTCCGAGTACGCGCTCGTCGCGACCCGGTTCTCGGTGCCGATGGGCTCGCAGTACGTGCCGCTCGAGCAGTACGCGACCCGGTACAAGGGCGCGGTGTCCGGGATCCGGATCGACAGCGCCACCGGCGAGATGACGCTCGGATGGCAGATCATGACGCCGCCCTTCAACTGGGACCTCGGCGCCACGGGGAAGGGCCCGTCGGTGGACTGGGCGTTCTGGACGTCGTACAACAGCGAGCGCGCCACGGGCAAGATCGAGTCGAGCGCCTCGCAGAAAGACCGGGACTACGTCGCCATCGTCAACTGGCGGGCGGCCGAGGCGGCGGCGCGCGAGGGCCGGACGACGACGATCGGCGGAGTGCCGGTCATCGACCCCGCCAAGGTGCCGGGTGTCATGTATCTCCTCCCCTGCGGGAAGAGCCCGCACGGCGTGGATGTCGACCCGAGCGGCGAATACGTGGTCTGCTCCGGCAAGCTCCAGCCGACCAGCACCGTCTTCTCGTTCGCCCGGATCCAGGATGCGATCGCGCGGAAGGCGTTCAGCGGCCAGGAGGACGGGATTCCGGTCATCACCTATGAGGAGGCGATGATCATGGAGGTGCCGGTGGGCCTCGGTCCGCTGCACACGCAGTTCGACGGGCGGGGCTTCGCCTACACCTCGCTCTACGTGGAGAGCGCCATCGCCAAGTGGAAGCTCCCCCCGTACGCGGAGGGGGTGGACCCGAAGTCGCTGGTCGTCGACAAGATCCCGGTCCAGTTCAACGTCGGGCACCTCGTCACGGCGCACGGCGATACCCGGAACCCGAAGGGTGACTGGCTCGTCGCGATGAACAAGATGTCGAAGGGCCGCCACCTCAACGTCGGGCCCTCGATTCCGGAGAGCTCGCAGCTCATCGACATCACCGGCGAGGGGGCGATGAAGATGGTGTACGAGGCATACACGGAGCCGGAGCCGCACTTCGCCCAGCTCGTGCACCGGGACGTGATCCAGCCGATCGAGTTCTACCCGAAGGCGGAGAACCGGAACCCGAACGCCATCTGGGAGCCGGGCCAGGCGGGCGTCACGCGGAACGCGGCACGCCGCACGGTGGAGGGGAAGGTCTACGCGATCCGCAGCTACTTCGAGCCGGGCCGCATCCAGGTGATGGAGGGCGACACCGTCATCCTCCACATCACCAACGCCGAGCAGCAGCGCGACGAGATCCACGGCTTCGGCCTCGTGGCCTTCGACAAGAACATCGTCATCGACCCGGGCGAGACGAAGACGCTCAAGTTCGTGGCGCGGATGTCGGGCGTCTACCCGTACTACTGCACGAACTTCTGCTCGGCGCTCCACCAGGAGATGCAGGGATACCTCGAGGTCGTGCCCCGCGGGCAGCCGCTCGCCAACTATCGCGGGAACGACGGCCCCATGTCGTTCGAGCGTCGCACCGAATCGGCCTCCCGGACGGCGGACGATGCGCACGCCGGTCACGGCGGCGCGGGCGGCGCGAGTCACTGAGCACCCCGACCCGGGCGGACACGGTGTCCGCCCGGGCGGGCCGGCGGTCGGTGGCCGCCGGATACGAATGGAACGGAGCGAAGTCATGCGTGACCTGATCCAGCGGTGGCGGACCCCGATTCTCCTGCTCGCGACGGTACTGATGGCGGCGGCGATCTATCTCCCGCTCTGGGGCATGACGCTTGTCAGCACCCAGTACCCCGAAGGGTTGCACATGGTGGTCTACACGGGGCGCATCGCCGGGGACCTCAACGAGATCAATGCCCTCAACCGGTACATCGGCATGACGCCGATCACCGACGAGTTCTTCGTGGAGCTCCGGCTCCTCCCGATCGCCTTCGGCGTCGTGGCGGCGCTCATCCTCGGCGCCGCGATCATCCGGCGGCGGTGGGTGCCCGCGATTCCGCTGATCGCCATGGCCACCGTGGCGGGCTGGGGTCTCTGGTCGATGCGGAACCGGCTCTACCAGTTCGGTCACGATCTCGACCCGACGGCGCCGATCACCATCGACCCCTTCACGCCGCCGATGATCGGGCTCAACCAGATCGCGCAGTTCGCGAGCTATACCTACTTCTCCTGGGGCACCTTCCTGCCGCTCATCGCCGGGGTGCTCGTGGCGCTCGTCTTCTGGGCGGGCCTCGGAGCGCGCCGTCCGGCGCTCGCGCGCCCGGTGCTCGCGGCGGCCTGAGATGCCCGTCGTTCCCCTGCTCCTCGCCCTTGCGCAGGCCGTCGGCCCGGCGCCCGCCCGGATGGTCCAGGTCCGGGGAGGCGCCGAGTCGTCGCTCTCGGCCGCCCTCCTCAACGCCGCTCCCGGCGACACGGTCCGGGTCGGGGCGGGACGCCACGCGGGGACGTTCGTGATCGATCGCGCCATCGTGCTGCTGGGGGAGCCGGGGGCAATTCTCGATGGCGAGCGCAAGGGCACCGTCGTGACCGTGCGGGCGGACTCGGTGGTCGTGGCCGGCTTTACCATCAAGGGAAGCGGCCGTTCCCTCGATCGCGACGAGGCGGCCATCCGCCTCGATCGCTGCACCGGGTGCCGCGTGAGCGACAACCGGATCACCGATCCCCTGCACGGGATCTACCTCCTCGAAAGCCGCGGCGTGACCCTCGCCCGCAACGAGATCACGGGCGCGGCCGATCTCCCGGAATCGCTGCGGGGGAACGGCATCCACCTCTTCAGCTCGCGCGACAACCGCATCGAGGGGAACCGGATCCGGCGCACCCGTGACGGGATCTACTTCTCCTTCGCGGGGGAGAATCACGTCCTCGACAACGACGTCGCCGAAGTCCGCTACGGCCTCCACTACATGTATTCCGACGGCAACGCCTTCGACCGGAACAGCTTTGCCCGGAACGCGGCGGGCGCGGCGATCATGTTCAGCAAGCGGATCGCCTTCCGCGACAACCGCTTCGTCCACCACGTCGGGTATCGCGCCTACGGGATTCTGCTGCAGACGACCGAGCAGGTGGTGGCCGAGCGCAATCGTATCGAGGGCAACCTCACCGGGCTCTTCCTCGACGGAGCGGTGGGGAACACCTTCCGCGACAACGTGATCAGCGGCAACGGGATCGGGATCGACGTCCTCGCGAGCGCCGAGGGGAACGTCTTCGCGCGGAACATCGTCACGCACAACCGGGTCGCGGTGCGCAAGGTGCTCGGCAACGGGGAGAACGCATGGGACGACGGCCGGGCCGGCAACTACTGGCACGATCCCTCGATCTTCGACCTCGACGGAGACGGGATCGGGGATCGTCCCTATCGGGTCGGGGACGCCTACGCGACCCTGGCGGCGACGCGCCCCGCGCTGGAGCTCTTCAGCGCCACGCTCGCCGCCCGCGCGCTCAGCTGGGCGGAAGAGGCGTTTCCCGTCTTCGAAACGCCACGCGTCGAGGACCGGATGCCGCTCGTCCGCCAGCCCGATGCCGATGCCCGCACCGACGCATCCGCGGCGGACCCCGGTCGCATGGCGCGGGCGGCGGCGCTCCTCCTCCTCGCCGTCGTCTTTTCCGCCGGGTCCGGGGGGCCCCTCCGGAAACGCCTCGCACGCCGGGAGTCGAGATGATCAGCTACGAGGGCTTCGGCAAGCGCTTCGGCGCGGTCACCGCGGTACACACGCTCGATCTCTCCATCCGGAGCGGCGAGACGTTTGCGCTGATCGGACCGAACGGATCGGGGAAGTCCACGACGCTCAAGGCGCTCGTCGGGCTGGTGCACCCGAGCTCCGGCCGGATCCTGATGGATGGACACGATGCGACGCACGCGGGCCCCGAGGCGCGGGCGCGCCTCGGATACCTCCCCCAGCGGCTCGTCTTTCCGGAAGGGTGGACCGCCCGCGAGACGATGCGCTTTCACGCGCGACTCCGCCACGCCGATGAGGACGCCATCGACGACCTGCTCGCGCGGGTGGGACTCGGGGACGACGCGGATCGGCCGGTCGAGGAGTATTCGGGCGGGATGCGCCAGCGCTTCGGGCTCGCGATCGCGCTTCTCGGCAGGCCGGCGGCGCTCGTGCTGGACGAGCCGAGCGCCGCCCTCGATCCGAGCGGCGCGCTCCTGATCCGCGACATCCTCGAAGGGATCCGCGCGGAAGGCACGACCGTGCTCCTCTCGTCGCACGACCTCGCGGAAGTCGCGGCGCTGGCGGACCGGATCGGGGTGTTCGTGGGAGGGCGGATGGCGGCGATCGGCACGCTGCCCGAGCTGGAGGGCCTGAGCGGCGCACGAGGGATCGAGGCGGTCTACCGCCGGCTCTCGTCGGGCGTGAGACCGGTGAGCGGCGCGGACGCGGAGGCGGCATGAGCCCGATGTTGACCCGCCGCGAGGTGGTACTGGCCCTTGGCGCTGCGGCGATCCTCGCCGCATGCGGGGAGCGGCGCATCGAGCCGGTTGCGCTCGCCATGGGGAGCGAGGAATGCACCTGGTGTCGGATGCGCATCGACGATGCGCGCTTTCCGGCCCAGTTGGTGACCGCCCCCGGACGCGCGCGATTCTTCGACGAGCCCGGCTGCCTCTTGTCCTGGCTCGCCGACCATCCCGAGGCGACGGGGACCGCATTCGTGACGGCGGTCGAGACGACCGGGTGGCTCCCGGCCGAGCGTGCGCACTTTGCGATCGGCAGGATGCGCACCCCGATGCGGTTCGATATCACGGCTCACGAGAGCGCACCGTCTGCGAGTGAGGCGTCCGGCGGCAGGCCCGTCACCTGGCGCGAGCTGGTCGCGAAAGGAGCCCCTGATGCGCGGCACGACTGAAGCGATCCGGCTGATCGCCGCGGCCGAGGTGCGAAGCGCCTTCGCCGGCCGGCTGGTGCAGAGCTTCGGCGCGCTCTTCGCGCTGCTCGCGCTCGCCATCGCGTTCGCCGGGCTCGGCGCGAGTGGTCAGCTCCTCGTGCAGGGCTATCTGCGGACCGGCATCTCGCTCCTCATGCTCTCGCTCTATCTCCTCCCGCTCCTCGGCCTCATCATCGGGGCAGGGGCGTTCGGCACGGAGCATGGAGGCACCGAGCTCCTCCTCGTGCAGCCGCTCTCCCGCACGACGGTATTCCTCGGGCGCGCCGCGGGGCTCGCCGTGGTCGTGGGCGGAGTCGGCCTCGCGGGGCTGGGGCTCGCCGGAGCGGTCGTCGGCATCGCTGCCGGACCGGAGGGGCTCGGGGGCTACCTGGGTGTCGTGGCGGGCAGCGTCGGCGTGGGGCTCGCCGGATTGGCGCTCGGGATCCTCATCGGGCTCCGGACCCGCCGTCGCTCGGCGGCCGTCGGGACGGCACTCGCGGCCTGGTTCTGCCTCGCG
>DASTYH010000202.1:0-4788 GCA_035765075.1 Gemmatimonadales bacterium | reverse complement strand
GTGCGGAACCTGGTCGGGACGGGACTGGTGCAGCTCGTGGGGGGACTCTTCACGGCGAGCCTTGCGCTGGGCGTGCTCTTCTGGCTCAACTGGCAGCTCACCGCCATCACGCTCGTCATCATCGTGGTCTTCGGCGCCGGGATGTTCACCGCATTCCAGCGGCTCCGCCCGGTCTTCCGGGAGCGCGGGGAGATCAATGCGGAGGTGACGGGTCGCCTGGCGGAGACGATCGGCGGGATCCGGCTGGTCAAGACCTACACCGCCGAGCGGCGGGAGCGGCTCGTCTTTGCGCGGGGCGTCCACCGGCTCTTCCGGAACATCGCGAAGAGCATCCGCGGAGTGAACGCGGTCTCGAGCTTCACCACGGTGCTCATCGGGATCGTGGGCGTGCTCCTCATCCTGATCGGCGGCCGGGCGATCCTCGCCGGCACCATGACGCTGGGCGACTTCGTCATGTACGTCTTCTTCATCGGCATGGTGGCGGCGCCGCTCGTGGCCGTCGCCAACATTGGAACCCAGATCAGCGAGGCGTTCGCGGGACTCGACCGGATCCGCGAGATCCGCGAGCTCGCCACCGAGGATGAGCACGACGCCGCCCGCCGCGCGGTGCCCCCGCTCCGCGGCGAGGTGGCGTTCGATGACGTGCATTTCGAGTACGCGCCGGGGGTTCCGGTGCTCCGTGGCGTCTCGTTCACCGCGCCGGCCGGCACGACCACCGCGCTCGTCGGCTCGAGCGGCTCGGGAAAGAGCACGCTCATCTCCCTCGTCATGGCGTTCAACCGCCCCGGCTCCGGCCGCGTGCTGGTGGACGGGATGGATCTCGCGGACCTCCGCCTTCGCGACTACCGCGCCAATCTCGGCGTGGTGCTGCAGGACAACTTTCTCTTCGACGGCACGATCGCGGACAACATCGCCTACTCCCGGCCGGGCGCGTCCCGCGCGGCGATCCTCGAGGCGGGTCGGGTGGCGCACTGCGACGAGTTCGTCGCCCGGATGCCGGAGGGGTACGACACGGTGGTGGGCGAGCGCGGGGTGAAGCTGAGCGGCGGGCAGCGCCAGCGGGTCGCGATCGCCCGGGCGATCCTCGCGGATCCGAGGATCCTGATCCTCGACGAGGCCACGTCGTCGCTCGATTCCGAGAGCGAGGCGTTGATCCGCGACGGGCTCCGCCGCCTCCGGGCGGGGCGCACGACGTTCGTCATTGCGCACCGGCTGAGCACCATCGCGAGCGCCGATCAGATCCTCGTCCTCGAGGGGGGCAGGATCGTGGAGCGCGGCACGCAGCCCGAGCTCCTGGCGCTCGGCGGGCGCTACCGGCAGCTGTACGAGAAGCAGTACGGCGCCGAGGTGGACCGGTTCGTCAATCCCGGGGAAGAGATTCCCCAGGTCGTCTGAGGGATGCCCCGCCGCAGCCCACGCGAGTATCGCGACCCCTTCGACCCCTTCCATCCGATTGCGGCAACGCTCGATCTCCACGGCATGGGCGCCGAGGAGGCGAGGCGGGTGGCCGAGGGATTTCTGCGCACCTGGAGCCGGCGCGGAGAGGGACTCGTCGTGCACATCATCACCGGCCGGGGGCGCGGGTCCGCCGGCCGCCCCGTCCTGCCGGGCGTCGTACGGCGCCTCCTGACGGGCGAGTGTGCGCCGCTCGTGGAACGGTGGGAGAAGCATGTGGACGAGGGGGGCGTGCTGGTGAAGCTGCGGTGAGCCGGCACCTTACGCCGCCCGTGCGGGCCCCCTAACTTCCCCCCATCCCCTACCCGGACAATTGAGTGGCCGACCTCCTCGACCGCCTGCAGGTGGTCCTCCGCGACCGCTACCGCCTCGAGCGTGAGCTGGGGCAGGGGGGCATGGCGACCGTGTACCTCGCCGAGGACCTGCGTCACCACCGGCGGGTGGCGGTCAAGGTCCTCCGGCCGGAGCTCGCCGCCGTGATCGGGGCGGAGCGGTTCCTCACCGAGATCCGGACCACCGCCAACCTGCAGCACCCGCACATCCTCCCCCTCTTCGACAGCGGCCGTACCGGTGGCGACGAAGCAATCGTCGGCGACGACTTCCTCTATTACGTGATGCCGTACGTCGAGGGAGAATCGCTCCGCGACCGGCTCAGCCGGGACAAGCAGCTCCCGATCCGGGACGCCGTCCGGATTGCATCGGAGGTGGCGAGCGCGCTCGACTATGCCCATCGCCACGGCGTCATCCATCGCGACATCAAGCCCGAGAACATCCTGCTGCACGACGGCAGCGCGCTCGTGGCGGATTTCGGTATCGCGCTCGCCGCCAGCAAGGCGGGCACGCGAATGACCGAGACCGGGATGTCCCTCGGCACGCCGCACTACATGTCGCCGGAGCAGGCGATGGGGGAGCGGGAGATCGGCCCCGCCTCGGATGTCTACGCCCTCGGCGCGGTGACCTACGAGATGCTCACCGGCGACCCGCCCTTCACCGGCTCCACGGCGCAGGCGATCGTGGCCCGCGTCGTGACCGAACACCCTCGCCCGCTCTCGGCGCAGCGCCACACGATTCCGGCGCACGTCGAGAGCGCCGTGCTCACGGCGCTCGAGAAACTGCCGGCGGACCGGTTCGCGAGCGCGGCGGAGTTCGCCGCCGCGCTCGCCGGTGCCCGGATCGAAGGGCGGACGACCGCGGAAACGCCCCGGGCGCGGGCGCGCGCCGCGCACGCCGCGCTGAGCCGCCCGGGCGCCGGGCTTCTGGCCGGGGTCCTCGTCCTCGTGGCCCTCGCAGCGGCAGCCGGCTGGATGGCAGCCCGGGCGCGCGCGCCGAGGCCGGTGGTGGCCCGGATGACGATGCAGATCCCCGCGCAGCAGCAGCTCCCCTCCATCAACGATCCGATCGCGGCGCTCTCTCCCTCCGGCGACCGCCTGGTCTATACGGCCTCGGGAGAGGGCGGCGTTTCCCGCCTCTACCTGCGAACGCTCGACGGACTCGCGCCCGTCGTGCTTCCCGGCACCGAGAACGCCTGCTGCCCCGTCTTCTCTCCCGACGGGAACGCCATCGCCTTTGCCGACATCTCCACCGGGGCCTGGAAGCGGATGTCGGCGAACGGCGGAGCGCCGGTGGCGATTCCGGTGCGCGCGCCTCACCGCATCGTCATGGCGCGCTGGGCAGGAAGCGCCGAGTTCATGGCGTCGCTCGTGGACGGGTCGCTCGGCCTTGTCCGGGCAGACGGCAGCGTGGAGGTGCTCGCTCGCCCCGACTCCGCGGCGGGGGAGCAGAGCCTCGACGTCATGGAGGTGCTGCCGGATGGATCGGCGCTCGCCGTCGCACTGACCAGTTTCCCGAACGGAAATGTGATCGTGGTCGGGCGCAACGGGCGCCGCCATGCGGTACCGGTCGGGGTCGTGAACTGGGCGGGATGGAGCGCGGGCCACCTCATCTGGTCGCCGGGGGGCGGCGGTCTCCTCAATGCGGCGCGGATGGACCCCGGGTCAGGCGCGCTCGAGGGGCCGGTCATGCCCCTCGGCATCGCGGCGCAGCAGACCCGGGGGAGCCGTCCCCGGATCGCTCAGCCTGCGCGGGCGCATCTCGCCTACGTCCCCGCCCAGCCGCTCACGCTCGTCGAGGTGAACCGCCAGGGGCAGGTCGCCACGCTGCTCGGCCTCCCGCGCTCCTATCACAATCCGCGACTCTCGCCCGACGGGACGCGTATCGCCTTCGACTTCGAAGAGGGGACGCGGGACGTCTGGATTCTGGAACGCGAGGACACGACGATCACGAGAGCGACGTTCACGAACGACGGTCACGATGCGGAGTGGCTGCCCGACGGGAGCGGACTGATCTTCGCGTCGGTGCGCGGCGGGCGGATCGGGATCTTCCGCCGGCTCTTCGGGAACGATGAGCCCGACTCGGTCCTCGTCGACGACGGGCCCCAGACCACGGCGCATGCCATCACACCCGATGGCCGGACGGCCATCGTGGTTCGCTTCCCCGGCTCCACCTCGGGCACCGACGGCAACGGCTCCGACATCGGGACGATGCCGCTTGCGGAGGGGGGCGCACTCTCGATGCTGATGGCCACCCGCTTCGATGAGGCGTATCCCGCGCTTTCCCCTGACGGCCGTTGGCTCGCCTACGTCTCGAGCGAGGCGGGCCGCCCCGACGTCTACCTCCGGCCGTTCGGGACGCGGGGAAACCGGATTCTCATTTCGCCGGACGGCGGGAGCGAGCCCGTCTGGTCGAGGGACGGGCGCGAGCTCTTCTATCGTACGATCGGCACCGGCGACCCGCAGCTCGTATCGGCCGTGATTGCCACCAGCCCGGCGCTCCGCGTCGTTTCGCGTACGCCGCTCTTCAGCGTCGGCGACTACGAGCCGGCAGTCCCGCATGCGAACTACGACGTCCTTCCCGACCGCCGGAGCTTCGTCATGGTACGGCAGGGGCGGCTGGCGGAGTTCGTGTACGTGCAGAACTGGGCGGAGGAGCTCGAGCAGCGGTAGGCGGGCGGGGGAGCGGGAGATCGGAAGAGCGGAAGAGCGGAAGAGCCGAAGAGCTGTCACCCCGGAGCGAGCATTGCGAGCGACGGGGGCCGAAGCTCCGGGTCCCGCTTCCCCAGGAGGTGTGGTGCACCCGGATGCGTTTCGGCCCCGTCGCGGAGTTTACCCCCGCAGGGGGCTCCGGGGTGACAACCCCTGCCTTCCACCCTTCCGCCCTTCCATCAATGTATCTGCACATTCCCCCCATAGATCTCCACGATCTCTTCCGCCCGCGGATCGGTGTAGGTCCCGTCACAGAACATCGTTGCGGTGCCTGAGGGGGCGTTGTAGATCA
>DASTYH010000201.1:0-2597 GCA_035765075.1 Gemmatimonadales bacterium | reverse complement strand
CGACGACGGGGCCGGCGGCGGTGACACGGCCGCTCAGGAGTGCCGCCGTCGTGGCGGCGCCGGACGGCTCGATCCGCTGTCCGGTCCTGTGATGAAGGTAGCGGACCGCGGTGGCGATTTCGTCATCCGGCACCTGGACCGCTTCCGTCACCACACCGCGCATGACCTCGAAGGGGAGCGTGCCGATCGCCTGCGGGAGCAGGCCGTCGGCGATGCTGTGGGGATGCTCGATGGTGACGGGATGCCCCGCCTCGAGCGCCCGGGCGAGCTTGGGCGCCCCCTCCGGCTCGACCGCCACCACCCGCACCCCCGGCGCGAACCACCGGACCGCCGCCGCGATCCCGGCGATGAGGCCGCCGCCCCCGACGGGCACGACGATCGTATGCACGCCCGGCATCTCCTCCAGCACCTCGAGCCCGCAGGTGGCCTGCCCTGCGATCACGTCGGCGTTCTCATAGGGCGGAATCACCGCCATACCCCGCGCCGCCGCCAGCTCCTCGCAGCGCGGGGCCCGTTCCGAGCGGTGCTGGACGAAGACGATCTCGCCCCCGTGGCGTCGCACGCCCTCCTGCTTGACCCGCGGGGCGTCGGCCGGCATGACGATGACCGCCGGAATGCCGAACTGCCGGGCCGCGAAGGCGACGGCCTGGCCGTGGTTGCCGCTCGAGTGGGTGATGACGCCGCGCGCGCGCCCGGCCTCGCCCAGGCGCCGGAGCGCGGTGAACGCGCCCCGGATCTTGAAGGCGCCGACGGGCTGGAGGTGCTCCCCCTTGATCCAGGCGTCTCCGGCGAGCGCGCGCTCCGGCGGGAGTGGAAGGAGCGCGGTCCGCACCGCGACGCCGGCGAGTCCGCGCGCGGCCTCCCGGATGGAATCGGCGGAGACTGCCGCGCTCATTCCGCGGCGACCGGCGAGGCGGGCTCGGAGCCCGCGCCCTCCTCCTGGCCGCTTTCATCCTCCTTCACGACGCGCGCCACGCCCTGCAGGCGGTCGCCCTCGTCGAGGTTCATGACCCGGACGCCCTGCGTGTTCCGCCCGATGACCCGGATGCCGTCGACCGGCACGCGGATGATCACGCCGTTGTGGGTGATCATCATGAGCTCGTCGTCGGGGATCACTTCCTTGAGCGCGACGATCACGCCGGTCTTGTCGGTGACCTTGAAGGTGATGATCCCCTTGCCGCCCCGCTTCTGCACGCGGTACTCGGTAAGCGGCGAGCGCTTGCCGTAGCCCTTCTCGCTCACCACGAGGAGGGTCGCATCGCGCCGCAACACCACCATGCCGATGACGCGGTCGTCCCCGCTCAGCTCGATCCCCTTGACGCCCGTCGTGGCCCGGCCCATCTCGCGCACGTCCGACTGGTGGAACCGGATGCTCATCCCCTCGCGGGTGGCGAGGACGATGTCGCAGTTGGAGTCGCACACCTGCACGTCGATGAGCTCGTCGTCGTCCTCGATATTGAGGGCCCGGATGCCGTTGCTCCGGACATTGCCGTACTCGGAGAGCTTCGTCTTCTTCACCGTGCCGTTCCGCGTGGCGAAGATCAGCGCCTTGTCCTCACTGAAGTCACGCATCGGCAGCAGGGCCGCGATGTGCTCGTTGGGACGGATGGCGATGCAGTTGACGACCGGCTTGCCCCGCGCCGCCCGGCTCGCCTGCGGGATCTCGTGCACCTTGAGCCAGTACACCTGCCCCTGATTGGTGAAGAACATCAGGTAGTCGTGCGTGCTGGCGATGAAGAGGTGCTCCACCCAGTCGTCCGCCTTGAGGTCGGCGCCGGTGAGCCCGCGCCCGCCGCGCCGCTGGCGGCGGTACGCCGAGACGGGGATCCGCTTGATGTAGCCGGTGTGGGAGATGGTGATGACCATGTCCTCTTCGGCGATCAGGTCCTCCACCGTGAACTCGCCCTGATCGGAGAGGATCTCCGTGCGGCGCTCGTCCCCGAAGCGCTCGGCCACCTCGGCCGTCTCCTCCTTGAGGATGCCCGCGCGCTTCTCCTTCGAGGCGAGGATGCTGTTCAGCTCCTTGATCGTGGCGCGGACTTCGGCCAGCTCCGCCTCGAGCTTCTCGATCTCGAGGCCGGTCAGCTTGGCGAGCCGCATGTTGAGGATCGCGTCGGTCTGCTTCTCGGAGAGCTTGAAGCGCTTGCGGAGCCGCGCGTCGGCCTCCTCCGTCGTCTCCGAGCCCCGGATGATCCTGATCACCTCGTCGATGTTGTCGACGGCGATCTTGAGTCCCTCGAGGATGTGCTCCCGCGCCCTGGCGGCGTCGAGGTCGAACTGCGTCCGCCGGACGATGATTTCGTGGCGGTGCGCGATGTAGCGCTCGAGCAGCTCCTTCAGGTTCATGACCTTCGGCGCGCCGTTGACGAGCGCGAGCATGATGACGCCGAAGGTGGACTGCATCGTGGTGTGCTTGTAGAGCTGGTTCAGCACCACGTTGGGGATCGCATCGCGCTTCAGCTGCACGACGATCCGCATCCCGTCCTTGTCCGATTCGTCGTTCACGTCCGAGATGCCCTCGATCTTCTTCTCGGTGGCGAGCTCGGCGATCGCGCGGACCAGGTTCTCCTTGTTGACCTGATAGGGGATCTCGGTGA